>JAIOJM010000003.1 GCA_019911785.1 Sulfuricella sp.
GAGGTTTATCAGGGCGAGGCGGTGCCGGAAGTGCTGATGTCCGGGCACCATGCAGAAATTCAACGCTGGCGGTTAAAGCAGGCGTTGGGCAGGACCTGGTTGAGGCGGCCGGATTTATTGGCCGCCCGTCAGTTGACAAAAGAGGAATCCGGGCTGCTGGCTGCGTTTAAAGCAGAAAACCAGCAGGAACAGGAATCCAATAAATAACCAAGCAAGGAGTTTTAAATGGATATCATCAAGCAGCTGGAACTGGAAGAAATCGCCCGCCTGGGCAAGACCATCCCCGATTTCGCCCCGGGCGACACGGTGATCGTCGGCGTCAACGTCGTGGAAGGTGCCCGCAAGCGGGTGCAGGTTTTTGAAGGTGTGGTGATTGCCAAGCGCAACAGGGGGCTCAACTCCGCCTTCATCGTCCGCAAAATTTCCAACGGAGAAGGCGTGGAACGTACCTTCCAGACCCATTCACCGCTGATTGCCAGCATCGAGGTGAAGCGCCGCGGCGACGTGCGCCGCGCCAAGCTGTACTACCTGCGCGACCGCTCCGGCAAATCCGCGCGTATCAAGGAAAAGCTGGTCGCCCGTGCCCAGCCGGCGAAGTCGGCACAGTAAGCCTGTACACTGTAGCCCAAAGGCCACGAAGGCATTGCCTTCGTGGCCTTTGTCGTTTTGATCGGCTAAAATGTTTCCATGCGTTATCCGGTTGTGATACCCCTCTCCCCAACCCTCTCCCATAAGGGGCTTCCCTCATCCCAACCTTCTCCCAGAGGGAGAAGGAGCGATGGTAAAGGGCGTTTGTTCCAATTTGGGAGCAATGGTAAAGGGTGCTTGTTTTGAATTGCGCGGTTGTGGGGTAATGGCTTACCAGGCGAGATTTCCCGCGCCATTTGCGGTGCTCGGCATCAAGACCGACGGCACGGCGCTGACCGGACTTGATTTTCTGCCGCTTGGAACCCCGGCTCTGGAGCCGCAGGATGCCGTTTCCAGCCAGGCTTGCACACAGTTGCAGGCCTACCTCGCCGATCCCCTTTTCAGCTTCGACCTGCCACTGGCGTTGCACGGCACCGCGTTCCAATCCAGGGTGTGGCAGGCTCTGCGGCAGATTCCGAGCGGCTCGACGCAAAGCTACGGCGAGCTGGCCAGGCGGCTCCGCTCCGCGCCGCGCGCGGTGGGGCAGGCCTGCGGCGCCAATCCCGTTCCCGTGATCATCCCCTGCCACCGCGTGCTGGCGCGAGACGGTCTGGGCGGTTTCATGAACAGCGCCGGCGGCGATCCGCTGGCGATCAAACGTTGGCTGTTACAGCATGAGCGCAGACAGCCTGCTTGACGAATTCTGCGACGCGCTGTGGCTGGAGGAAGGCCTGGCGCGCAATACCCTGGAGAGCTACCGGCGCGATTTGCAGCAGTTCGCCTTTTGGCTCCACGGGACATGCGGCAAGAGCTTGCAGGAGGCGGGTCATGCCGAGCTGGAAGGTTTTTTGTCGCATCAGTACAACGTGACGAAAACCCGTGCCAGCACCGCCAGTCGCGAGCTTTCCAGCTTCCGGCGGTTTTACCGCTACCTGTTGCGCCAGGGCCGGATAAGTGCCGATCCGACGCTCAACATCGCCTCGCCGAAACAGGTCAGGGCGCTGCCAAAAAGCCTGACCGAAGCGGACGTGGAAGCCTTGTTGAACGCGCCCGATATTGGCGACGCGCTGGGATTGCGCGACAAGGCGATGCTGGAAACACTTTACGCCACCGGCCTGCGGGTTTCCGAACTGGTGACGCTGAAGGTGGCGGAAGCGAGCCTGGATATGGGCGTGGTGCGCGTCATGGGCAAAGGCGGCAAGGAAAGGCTGGTACCCCTGGGCGAAGAGGCTGTCGGCTGGCTAAAGCGCTATCTGTCCGAAGCGCGCCCGCAACTGCTCAATGGCAAAACCAGCGATGCCCTGTTTGTCACTGCCCGGCACGGGGCGATGACGCGCCAGGCCTTCTGGTACCTGATCAAGCGCCGCGCCGCCCAGGGCGGGGTCGGGAAGCCGTTATCGCCGCATACCCTGCGCCACGCCTTCGCCACCCACCTGCTCAACCACGGCGCCGATTTGCGCGTGGTGCAGATGCTGCTGGGGCATGCCGACATTGCCACCACCCAGATCTACACCCACGTGGCGCGCGAGCGCCTGAAGCAGCTGCACGCCAAGCATCATCCGCGGGGGTGAGGCTCTTCCAAGGCACGGTCAGCGGTTTGCCGGTGGGGGAAAGTGCAAGGAAACCGGCTGCGAGCGGATTTCGGGCCGAACCTTCAGGACGGCGACTGCCTGGTAGCTGCCGGGTTCGAGCGGTTCTCCCGCAAGGTTGCGGAGAGCGCCCTGCGACGTCTCCCAGTCGGCCCGGTAAGCCCTGGCGCCCTCCGGGGGAAGGGAAAGCGGCGTCAGTACCGCAGCAAACCGCATCCCCTGTGACCAGCGCCACACCATCCGCCCTTCTCGCAGCACCAGCACGTCGTAGACTTGTGCGGCGGGCAGCAGGCAGTTGAGCGGGCTTCCTCCTGGGTTTCTCACCGTCACGGAAAATGTCACCGCCCGGTCCGCTCGCAGTTCCCCTTGCGGCGCCTTGAGAATAACCTCCGCCGGACAGTTCTGGCCGGCAAAGGCTCCTGCACTTATTGTCAAAAAGGCCAGAACAGGGGCGATCCGGCAAACCAAGGCTGCCATCGCACGCTATTAGGGGCAGGTGGGGATGACCGCATCCGCGTTCCCGGCGTTCACCAGCCCCGCCCCCTGCTGTTTGATGTCCAGCCCGAGGTTCACAGCGGTGTTCTGGAGGTACGTTTTGACCTGGTCAGGCGTTAGGTTGGGGTTTTTCTTCAACACCAGCGCCGCCACGCCGGAAACATGCGGTGCCGCCATGGAAGTGCCGCTCAAGGTCTTATAGCCGCCCCTCTTGTAAGTGGAAGGGATAGCCACCCCGGGGGCGGTCAGGTCCACCTGTTCTCCTTGGCTGGAAAAGAATGCGAATTTATCCTTGCAGTCGATCGCCGTCACGGCGATCACTGGTTGCAGCATTTTAACGTTAACGTAAGCGGCCGGATAATCCACTGCGCCGCCGGAATTGTTGCCGGCCGCCGCCACCAAGGTGATTCTGGCGCAATCATGTGCCTGGTCCAGCAACTCCCCTTCACTAGTGCACAAGTCTGCTCCCCCATAGCTCATGTTAATCACCTTCGCCCTCGGATTACACTCGCCCGTCAAGGGGTCTTTATTTATGACCCAGCTCAGACCGTCGATGATGTCCGAGCAGTAGCCAAAGCCCGCAGCGTTGAGCACCTGGACGGCGCAGAGCGTGGCCTCCGGTGCCACGCCCACCACGCCGATGCCGTTGTTGCGAACCGCGGCGATCGTGCCGGCCACATGGCTGCCGTGGCCATTCTGGTCCTCAGGGGCTTTGCTTGGGTCAATAGCGTTGTAGCTGCAATTCTTGCTAATGTCCTTGAGGGGGGGGATGTTGTTCTTGAGATCGGGGTGGGACAGGGAGATGCCGGTGTCCAGCACGGCCACCTTGACGCCGCTTCCCGTCGAGGTGCCCCATGCCTTCTCGGCATCGATGCGGCGCACTCCCCAAGGTATGGCTTCACCCGGAGCGGGCTTGGAGGGCTGGGCTGTTGCCCTGCGGATCACGTCTTTTTCCACCCGCATTACCAGGATGCTGGTGCGCAGGGTTGCAACCATGGACTCGGGACCACGCACCGCACGGCCGTTGATCAGATGAAGCCGCTTGACGGTCTGCCCGCCGGTGTAGCTGATCAGCGCATCAATTTCGTTTTCGGACGGCGCCCCTTCAAACTGAACGATCCAACGGTCATTTTCCGGTTCAGACGGCGCGCCATTGGGCTCCTGAGCAAATGCCCCGCCAGTCATGGAGGCCACCACTAACATCAATAAGCCTGTCGAACGTAACTGTTTCATGATTCCTAACCTCGGCAAAGATGCGTTAATGAAGGATGAAAGTCCTTAAAGGGGGCTCGTAAACTGTATCGATCCCGCGCGAATGGGGATCCGGCAAGATTTTTTAGGGACGGCCGCTTTCTGGGAGCGGCGCGAAGAAACAAGAAGCCATTTGGTTTAAAGATAGCAAAGGAAACTCAGCTTGTCACGGCGCGGGAGTGGCTGGCGCTTGAAGACCGCTTCTCACATCCAGGCTTTCCAGAGAAGCGAGGCGCCGCTGCCGATGAGCAGCACGCCGATGAGTTTGAGCATTTGCCGGCTGGAGATGCCGAGGTGGGCGCGGTGGCCGAGATACAGGCCGAGCGCCATGACCGGCAGGGCGGCAAGCAGGGCGGTGAACATCCCGTTCTGCAGGAGCAGGCCGGTGGCGAGGAAGAAAACGAGCCGCAGCCCGCCATCGAAGATGAACAGGCCGGAGAAGGTGGCGCGCAGTTCGGCCTTGTCCTTCAGGCGGTGGGACAGGTAGATGATGTAGGGCGGACCGCCGGTGCCGAACAGGGCGCCCACGGTGCCGCCCGTTAGCCCGGCGGGAATGGCCCAGAGACGCGAGATCGGTTTTTCGCCGTGGATATTGAGCAGGTTGCGCACGCCGAAAATCAGGACGAAAATCCCCAGCCCGACCAGCAACGGCTCGCGCGGCATCCGGATGAGCAGGGCCACGCCCAGCATCACGCCTGCCGCGCCGAAGGGCAGCAAGGGTTTCAGCTCATTCCAGTCGATGTGCTGGCGGGTTTTGCCGCCGAGCGCAATGGACGCCGTAAAATCCAGCATCAGCACGAACGGCACGACGAATTGCAGGGGCAGGAAGTGAGCCAGGAGGGGTACCGCAATCAGTCCGGAGCCGAAACCCGTAATGCCACGGATGAAGTAGGCGAGAAGGAGGATCAGCAGTGCGGCCGCTAAGGCTTCCAGGCTGATGGCCGTTCCCCGCGTTCAATCACGATTCCCAGCCGCTTGACGCCGCGCAGCATGCCCAGCTTGGAGACGGAGACTTTTACCCAGGGCGCGCCGAACTCGGTGCGGATCAGGGCGGCAATGTGTTCCGCCAGGGCTTCCACCAGGGAAAAGTGTTGTTCTGCCGCGGTTTGACGAATGCGCGCCATCACTGCACCATAGTCGATGGTGTCGGCGATGCTGTCGGTTTCGCCGGCGCGGCTGTGCGGCAGGCCGATGTCGATGTCGATGCGGATGGTCTGCGGGACTTTGCGCTCCCACTCATAGATGCCGATGACGATGTCGAGCTTGATTTCTTCCAGGAAAACGATGTCCATCGGGTGTTCGGGCGGGCAATTTGCCGTAAAATCTAAAAGTGGCCATTTTAAGTGATTTGATATGAAT
>JAIOJM010000060.1 GCA_019911785.1 Sulfuricella sp.
GAACCGGCTTCCTGCACCAGACGGTAATGGAAGATGTCGCCGACCTGCGCGATTACCAGGTCTACGCCTGCGGCTCGCCGGTGATGGTGGAAGCGGCGCACCAGGCCTTTACCACGGAATGCAGCCTGCCGAACGAAGAGTATTATTCCGACGCCTTTACCTTCAGCAGCAAGCCCAAGGTCTAGGCGCGCATTCCACTTCACTCGGTATCTTTATCCGATGCACCGGCTTTCAGGCTTTCCACAACCACGGCCTTTTCGCTGTGGCCGGTGATCACGACGACAGGGATCTTCGCAAACTGTTCGACGGACTTAAGGCGACGTGTGGTTTCGACGCCATCGATGTCTGGCAGCCCCACGTCCATGAGGACAAGGTCTGGTCGATGCTTGCGCAGGGTGGCGAGAGCTTCCATGCCCGAAGTGGCAAAAAACCAAGCTTGTTTAATCCTTGGTGAGATACGCACAACAATCTCCCCAGATATTCCACGAACGCGAATGGTCAGCAACATGCCGGGTATCACTCCAGTGTCTTATTGTTGCGCAAAAATTCCTCGATCTGCGCAGCAGGAACCCCCGGACTGAACAGGAAGCCCTGAATCTCATCGCATTTAAGCAGCCGCAGCAGTTTCGCCTGATCATTGGTCTCCACGCCTTCCGCGACAACCCGCAAATTCAGGGAATGCGCCAGGGAGATGATGGCAGAGACGATGCTCAGATCGTCCGGGCTGTTCGTCATGTTGATAATGAATGCCCGGTCAATTTTTAATGCATTGATCGGCAGCTTGGCGATATAGCTGAGCGAGGAGTAGCCCGTGCCGAAGTCGTCAATCGCCACCTCCACGCCCATCTCCCGGATAGCATGAAGCTTCTGGATGTTGGCCTCGATGTCCTGCATGATCAGGCTCTCGGTAATCTCAATCTCCAACCCGCCGGGTACCCCTCCTAAACCGCTCACCACGCGCTCTATCGTACTGACGAAATCATTTCTTTGTAGCTGAACCTGCGAGACATTGACGGCAACGCGAGGGGAGGCCAAGCCTTTCGCCTGCCATGCACGGCAATCCATCATCGCCTGCGCCAAAGCCCAAGCGCCCGCCTCAATGATCATCCCAGTTTCTTCGAGCAGTGGAATGAATTTCCATGGCGGCACCAAGCCGGTTTCCGGATCGTTCCAGCGCATCAGTGCCTCCAACCCGCCGATCTGGTTGCTCTTGAGATCGACTTTAGGCTGGTAATGCAGCACCAACTGCTCCTGCTCCAGTGCCCGACGCAGCTTGTTCTCCAGAGTCAGCCTCTCGGCGACCCGGGCATTGAACTCGGGGGTATAGAACAAATACTTACCGCCGGAGAGCTTGGTCTTTTTCAAAGCCGCTTCGGCGTTGCGGAACAAGGTATCGACATCTTTCCCGTCGTCAGGAAAAATAGCGATACCCGCTCTGACCGAGATGCGCAGTTCCTGACCTTCCAGCTTGAATGGCTTGCTCAGGGCTGCCGTGACCTGATTCTCAAAGAAGTGCACCACGTCTGCCTCCTCCCTGATATTGGACAAGAACATGGCAAAGCAGTCAGCGCTGATACGCGCCAGATGATCCACCCCTACCCCCGTGTCTATCAGGCGTTCAGCTACCTGTTTCAGCAGTCCATCGCCAGAGTGCCGCCCAAACGTCTCATTGATATCTCTAAAACGTTCCAGATCGATTGCCAGCACTGCCACCGTTTCACCGCTTCGTACTTCATGCAGGTGCTGACCCAGACGATCGTAAAACAGCGTGCGATTCGGCAGGCCGGTAATCGCATCGAAATAGGCGAGATAATTAAGCTTCTCCTCTTTTTTGAGATGATCCAGAGCAAATGAAATATCGCCGGCCATTTCAATCAGCAGCCTCATCTCCTCATCATCGAACGCATCCAGTTCTGAGGCGTAGAGCGCGAACACGCCGACCGGTCGCCCCTCTACCACCAGCGGAAACACTGTCGCGGAACGATAGCCACGGCTCAATGCCTCGCTGCGCCAGGCTGCCATGCGTTCGTCGCTGGCGATGTCGTTGCAGATCATCGGCTTCGCCTCGGTCAGTGCCTGTGCAATTAACCCACAACTTCCCGGGGCATCATCACGCGCGGTCAAATTGATCTGCGCCAGATAACCGTCGTCGCGGCCTGCCCGGGCGACCGGCGTCACCTGCTGGCTGTCCGCATCCAACTTGCCGATCCACGCGAAGATGAACTTGCCATGCTCCACCGCGATACGACATGCTTCCCCGAACAGTTCATCCTCCTCGCGGACACGTACAATCGTCGTGTTGATGCCGCTGAGCACACTGTAAATCCGGTTGAGGCGCGCGATCCTGGCTTCGTTTGCCTTGCGCCGGGTAATGTCGATAAAGGTGGCTATTGCACCTATCACCTCACCGTCAGTGACGATGGGGTGTGCCCGGTATTCAACCGGAATCGCAACACCGTCCTTACGCCAAAACACCTCATCAGAAACATTGATTGGTTGGTGGGACTGAAAAGCGCGATACATTCTGCATTCGCTTGCCGGATAGGGGCTGCCATCGGCATGAGAATGATGAATGAGTTCGTGTGTGGGTTTGCCAAGCACTTCATTGACGTCCTGGTAACCCAGTATTTGCAGGAAGGCCCGGTTAACGAAGGTGCAGTTGCCGCTGGTGTCCACCCCATATACCCCTTCAAACATCGAATTGAGCAGGCGATGCAAGCTCTCGCGAGAATCACGCAATGCCTCCTCTGCACGCTTGCGCTCTGCTACTTCCGCGACAAGTTTGGCGGTACGCTCCTCGACCAACTGCTCGAGATGTTCGTGCAGCCGGGCCTGCTCCAGCGCCACGGCGACCTGGTTGCCGACGTTGTGCAGCACCTTCAGTTCGGCTTCATCGAACAGCCCTTCATCCGGCCCGACCAGGTTCATCACGCCCAGCGTCCGGTCGCCAAGCCACAGCGGTATGCTGGCGTGACAACGCAGACCGCGCGTATCCCCCTTCGCCCTGCCCAGCCGTTCGCACTCGACAATATTCGCCGTCGCATCGAACTCACCGGCAATGAGCCGGCGGCGGCACAAGCAATCACCGTCCATGGCGCCGGGCGCCTCAAGCGCCGGCGGCAGGTTCAGCGCAGCAGCAAGCCTGAAGCCCGATTCGCCTTCGCGCAGGACCATCCAGCCGGCCTGGACACCAGGCAGTTCCAGCGCCTGTTGCAGCGCCGATTCCGCCACCGCCTGTTCTCCGACAGCCAGATTCAGGCCCTCCGCCACGCGATACAACCCGTTCAGCATCTGATTCGAATGCGCCAGCTCTTTTTCCCGCGCCTTGAGATCTTCGTTGATATGGATCGCCTGCTCGTAAGTCGAGATCAGCAGGTCCAGGATCTGCTGCCGCTCCGAGGTAATAAAATATTTTTGGCCGCCGAGCTTGATTTCCACCCCCATCTGCATCTTCTGGTTCTTGCGCAGTTCCAGGTTCATCAGCAGGTAGTCGATGCGCGACAGCAGATAGCGCTCGTCATACGGTTTACGGATGAAATTGTCCGCGCCGCACTCCAGCCCACGGATCACGTCCTGCGCATCCGAGAGCGCGGTCACCAGGATGACCGGAATATCCTTCAGCTTTTCGTCGGATTTGATCGCCTTGCACAGTTCATAACCATCCATCTCGGGCATCACGATGTCGCTGATGACCAGGGTGGGCTTTTGCGCCTGTGCGGCCTGCAGTGCCAGCTTGCCGTCAGCGGCGATGGTCACCTGGTAACCGTGCTGCTCGAGCAGGAAACCGAGCTGTTCGGCCTGGGTGCGGCTGTCCTCGGCGATGAGAATGCCGGGGCCGTTGTTGTTCTTTTTGGATTTCATCGCTGGATCTCCTTCTTGTTGTTAGCCAAATCCGTCAGCACTGCGGCAATCTTGTCCGGAGCCAGAATAAACGTCGCCGCATCGAGTTTGATTGCCTCGCCCGGCATACCGTGCACCACGGAACTGTCCTTGTCCTGGGCAAAAGTGACCGCCCCTTTTTCCTTCAACAGCCGCAGTTCCTCGGCGCCATCGCGTCCCATGCCGGTGAGCAGACCGGCGACAGCGTCACCACCGTACACTGCGGCAAGCGAGCGGAACAGATAAGAGACCGAAGGGCGCAAGCCGCTTTCCGGCTCGTCCTTGGCGAGGACGATTTTTCCACCGTGCTCCACCTTCATCTGAAATTCATCAGGCGCCACATAGACATGGCCGGGGACAAGGTACTCGCCGTGCGTGGCAACATGCACCGGCAGGCTGGACGACTGCGCCAGCCACTCGACGAACGCCATGATGAAACCGGTCGCCATGTGCTGGACGATCAGCACCGGCACCGGAAAATCCTTGGGCAGCATCGCCAGGATTGTTTGCAGCACGGGCGGCCCACCGGTCGAGGCGCCTATGGCGATCACTTTGACCCTTGCCGGTTTACCCAGCAGTGCTTGTGCCGCCGGGGGCAAAACCGGCTCGCGCCGCGTTTGTGGCCAGCGCCGCACCACCTTCACTTCCGACATCAGTTTCACCGTTTGAACCAGTTCCCTCGCGGTTGTTTCATGATCCTGATGACCGATACCAGCCGGCCGGCGCAACATGGCCAAAGCCCCCGCTTCCATGGCACGGAATGTCGTTGCAGTTTCGTGCGGATCAGTACTCCCGCTCACGATCACGATGGGGGTCGGGTCGGTTTCCATGACGCGGCGCGTCGCTTCCAGTCCATCCATTTTCGGCATGTGAATGTCCATCGTGATCACATCGGGGCGATAGCGCTTCACGGCCTCAAGCGCCTCCTCGCCGTTGTTCGCCGTGCCGACCACCCGAATGTCCGGATCCGAACCGAGTATGTAAGCCAGAAACTCGCGCACCACGGAAGAGTCTTCAACCACCAGGACTTTGATCAACTTCGTTGCCTCCTTGTGCAATTCCGGAACGGAGATGCCGTGCGATCTCATGTCCATGCCCATCACTGAGCCGCCGGTTGAGCATGGCGGTTGCGGTCATCGTTTTGTTCTCTTACTCATTATTTGTTTAGCATAACTGAATCGATTTCCGCCGCTGTTCTTTGCCGCATACATGGCCTCATCAGCCTTTTTGATTAATTCATTGATATCGGATGCATCCACAGGATAGATTGCAATACCTATGCTTCCGGAGATAGATGCCTCGGTTTCATCGAAGTGAAATGGCTGCGCAAGCACATTAGTAATGTTCTGCGCCACTGTTTCGATTCGTGATGTTTTGGCGAGGTCGGCCAGGATCACGGTAAATTCGTCGCCGCCCAAGCGAGCTACCGTATCGCTACTACGAATACAACCATTGATTCGACGCGAAACCTCGACGAGCAACTGATCCCCCACGGCATGACCAAAATCGTCGTTCACCCCCTTGAAGCGATCCAGGTCAATAAAAAACAGCGCCAGGGATTCTTCTTCCCGGCGGCATTTTTTTATCCCGTGCGCCAATCGGTCAAGAAACAATCGGCGATTGGGCAGATTGGTGACGCTGTCGTAGTTCGCCTGCCTCCAGATCAGATCGTCTAAACGCTTCTTTTCCGTCACGTCCGAAGATATCTTGACGTAACGATGCACGCTGCCATCCTTGTTTCGCACTGTATTGATGGTGACTTGCTCAGCGTACAGCTCGCCGTCTTTACGCTTGTTCCACCACTCCCCTTCCCAATGCCCTGTTTTCTCCAATGTTTGCCACATGTTTTGATAGAACTCCTTGCTTTGCCTTCCGGATCTCAACAGGTTAGGGTTGCGTCCGATGACTTCATGCGGTTCATAACCCGTGGTTTGCGTAAATGCCGGGTTTACGCAGACGATCAAACCGTTGGCATCGGTAACAACAATGGACGCGGTGCTTGCATTAAATACCAATGCGGACAGCTCCAGTTCCGCTTCATGGTATTTACGTTCGCTAATGTCACGCACGAAAACAAAGATCATCCCGCCGCGGATGTCGGCGTAACTCACGCTCACTTCAAGTTCAACGAAATGCCCATCTTTATGCCGGTGTCGGGTCTCAAAGAGATCGTGGCCTGTTTCAACCACTTTCCGGATATGGGCGGCGGTTTCTTGCGGTGATTCGACTTCCTCCAGATCGGAAACGCGCATGGACAGGAGTTCCTCCCGGGAATATCCGACCATGTTGCAGAAAGTGTCATTGACATCAATGATCCGCGCGTCCTGCGCGTTGACCATCCAGTAACCGTCGCCCGTTGCCTGGATAATTTTCCGATACTCGATTTCGCTTTGCTTGCGGCTGGCGATATTCCGGCAAATATTCAGGATGATCCGCTGCCCGCCATGCTCGGTTAGCCGAACATGCATTTCAACAGGAATTTGTCTTCCGTCGCGATGTACATGAACCGCCTCAAAAGTGCATTCCCCCTCCTTTCTTATTCGCGCCAAGCGTTCGGAAACTTTTTCAGATGATTCACGGCTGTTGATCTGTTCCGGGCGCATGCGCAGCAATTCCTCCCTGCCATACCCCACATGGTCGCAAGCCGCCTGGTTGACCGCAATGAAATTGCCTTCCATGTCCGCCACAAAAATGGCGTCGCAGGCATTTTCGAAAAGCATGCGGTACATTTCTTCAGGCAATTCCTGATGTACCTTGTCTTGAATATGGGACGTCATTTATTCGCCCTGTTCATTTCACGACGGCTGGCCGGGCGCCGGTTCATAACGAACCACCCGGTTTCTGCCACGCTGTTTGGCCGCGTACAGCGCCGCGTCCGCCGCCGTCACTATAGAACTGGCACGGCCACCAGAAACGGCAACAGCTCGGCGCCCATGCCCAAGGCGAAGCGGACATGCAGGGAAACCTGAAACTCGAAACTTCATAACAGTCTCCGGATCACCTCTAGCAGATTACTCTGGTCGAAGCTGCTTTTTACAATGTAGGCATTGGCGCCGACGTCGATGCCGCGCTCGCGGTGTTCGCGCGATTCCAGCGCCGTCACCAGTACCACCGGCAGCTCTGCAAGCTGTTTGTCCGCGCGCACCTTGGCGGTAAGGTCAAAGCCGTCCATGCGCGGCATTTCCACGTCCGACACGATCAGGTCAAACGTCCCGGTCTTCAGGGTAGTGTAGGCATCCACCCCATCCACCGCAGTAACGACCAGGTAGCCGGCCGATTCCAGGATGTTCTTGAGCAGCGCCCTTGATGTGATCGAGTCCTCCACCACCAGGATGGACTGCTTTTCCGCCACCCCGTGCGTTTCAGCGGCAACGGGCGGCGGTGCTGCCTGCTTTACCGCCGACTTCAGCAAATCGGGGACATTGAGCACCGCGACCACCTGACCGGTTCCCAACACGCTCGCGCCGGCGACGTTGCGCACGCGCGCGAGCTGCCGACCCAGCGTCTTGACCAGCACTTCCTGCTCGCCGAGAATCTCGTCCACCCGGAACGCAACATGCTTGTGACCGTTACCGAGAATGACCACTAGCGCCTGCTCCGACATCTTATCCATTGCGCTCTGGCGCGGCAGCTCCAGCACATCGCCGAGACTGACCAGCGCAACAGCCTGTCCGCCGAGCGAAATCGTTGCGCGGTTTTCCACTGTGCGGATGTCCTGTTGTGCCACTCGTGTCACCCGCTCGACGCTGAGCGCGGGGATGACGAAACAATGTTCGCCCGCACGGACCAGAACACCGCGAAAGGTGGCCAGCATCAGCGGCAGCGTGATGCGGAAGGATGTCCCGGTATCCTGCACACCGCCATCGTGGCGCGACTCAAGCACGACGACTCCGCCCAGGCGCTCGACCTTTTCCCGCACGATGGCAAGCCCAAGGCCGCGTCCCGAGATGTCCGTTATGATCTGGCTGGTGGAAATACCCGACTGAAAAGCGAGTGCCTGTGCCTCCTGCTCGCTCAGCTTATCCGCCTCCTCGGCAGAAACGAGGCCGAGCTTGCATGCTGCCGCTTTCACCTTGGCGGCGTCGATGCCCGCTCCGTCATCGGCAACCAGAATCTCGATTTTCCCGCCGTCTTTTTGCGCAATGGCAACCGTTATGCTGCCGTGTTCTGGCTTGCCCTTGTCCTGTCGCAATGCTGGCTGCTCGATGCCGTGATCAATGCAATTCCGCAGCAGGTGCATCAGCGGATCCTTCATCTCTTCCAGAGTACGCCGGTCGATTTCAATTTCGCCGCCCTGGATCACCAACTCCACCTGCTTGCCCTGTTCGCGGGCAAGTTCGCGGGTGAAACGCGGAAAAATCTCGAGCAGCGAAGAAAAGGGCAGCAGATGCATTTCCTTCACGTCATGCAGCAGACTGTCGCTCATGCCTGCCAAAGCGCGCCGGTCATGCGCAGCGAACTTGCTCAAGCGCAGCAGCCGCTCCTCAATCGTTTTCATGAACAGATGATCGGCTTCCAAATGCTCCAGCAGCTTCGGCAGTTCTTGCAGTCCTCTGGCGGCACTGTTGCTTCTGCCGCTCTTTTCGACATAGTGCTCGATCAACCGCAGCGCGGGTCGCATTCGTGCCCGTTGTTTTTTCCAGGCTGCGAAAGAGACGGCGACCTCGCGCAGTTCCTTGGCGCGCTGCGCCGATGCCAGCCGCGGTGATAGCAGCTCCTCGACCTGTCGCATCACTGCATCGAGCTTCTGCGTGGAAACCCTAACCGTCTCGGATGCGAGGCTGGGAGATGGAGACGGCGTAGGCATGGCAACCGCCGCGGTCGCTTCCGACGGCACATCCGGGAGGGGGGCGATTGGAGTCTGTTGCACCGACGGCATCGGTTGAACTGCCGCGGACGGGGCAAACTGCCCTTGCAAGGCGTCGTCGAGCCTCCGGGTCAGTGTTGCAATCGCCGACTTCCCTGCAACGGCCATCGCCGCCCCTTCCGCCGAGAGGAGCGTACTCAAGTCATCAATCGCCTCTTGCATCAGGTCGAACAGCGG
>JAIOJM010000061.1 GCA_019911785.1 Sulfuricella sp.
GGGCTACCGTCCGCAGTTCTACTTCCGCACCACCGACGTCACCGGCGCGATTGAACTGCCGGCCGGCACGGAAATGGTGATGCCTGGCGACAACGTCTCGATCACGGTCGCGCTGATCCAGCCGATCGCGATGGAAGAAGGTCTGCGCTTCGCGATTCGCGAAGGCGGTCGTACCGTCGGCGCCGGCGTCGTGGCTAAGGTTATCGAGTAATTAAACAAGTGGCGGACCTTGGTCCGCTACACCGCTCTTTGGATAAAACATGCAAAGTCAAAAAATTCGTATCCGCCTGAAGGCGTTTGATTATCGTCTGATCGATCAGTCTGCGCTGGAAATCGTGGAAACCGCAAAACGTACTGGCGCCGTGGTTAAAGGCCCCGTTCCTTTGCCCACCCGTATCGAGCGTTTTGACATTCTGCGTTCGCCGCACGTCAACAAGACCTCGCGTGACCAGTTGGAGATTCGTACTCACCTGCGTCTGATGGACATCATCGACCCTACCGACAAAACGGTAGATGCACTGATGAAGCTGGATCTGCCGGCTGGTGTGGATGTGGAAATCAAGCTGTAACTTGGTAAAGAAGTAGTAGAGCAGGCAAAATTGATGCGGTTGGAAAAACGGTGTATACTCCACCGTTTTTTTCAAGCGTGCATTTTGCACCAAATGGTAATCCGACTTTCAATGCGCCAAAGCGCATGAGAGATCGCCTACTGTTAAAACCGCCGGTCAATCGTAACCGGCCTTGTAAGAAGGATAATTGTGATGAGCTTAGGACTTGTCGGTCGCAAGATTGGCATGACCCGCGTGTTTACCGAGGACGGAACTTCCGTGCCGGTGACCGTTGTGGACGTGTCCAACAATCGCGTGACCCAGATTAAAACTCCCGCAACAGATGGTTATACCGCTGTTCAAGTTGCATTCGGTACACGCCGCAAGAGCCGTGTCACTCAACCTCTGGCTGGTCATTATGCCAAAGCAGGTGTAGAGGCTGGTCGTGTACTCAAAGAATTCACAGTGACTGGCGAAGATGCTGCCCAGATGAGTCTGGGCGGCGCTGTTAGTATTGACCTGTTCCAGGTCGGTCAAATGGTGGATGTAACCGGCACCACACAAGGTAAAGGTTTCACTGGCGCGATCAAGCGTCACCACTTCAGCTCGAATCGTGCCACTCACGGTAACTCGCGTTCCCATAACAGCGCAGGCTCGATTGGTCAGAACCAGGATCCCGGCCGTGTGTTCCCCGGCAAGCGGATGGCCGGCCACTATGGCGCTGTGAAGCGTACTACGCAAAACCTTGAAATCGTCCGTATCGATACCGAGCGCCAACTGCTCCTGATCAAGGGTGCGGTTCCCGGCTCCAAGGGCGGCGATCTGATTGTGCGCCCGAGCGTAAAGGCAGGTGCATAATGGAATTGAAACTAATCAATGATCAAGGACAGTCGACCGCCAGCATCACTGCTTCGGATGATTTGTTCGGCCGCGAATTCAATGAAGCGCTGGTTCACCAGGTTGTAACCGCCTACATGGCCAACGCCCGTAGCGGTAACCGCGCCCAAAAAGACCGTAGTGAAGTCTCGCATAGTACCAAAAAGCCATGGCGTCAAAAGGGTACCGGCCGTGCCCGTGCGGGTATGGCCTCCAGTCCCTTGTGGCGTGGCGGCGGTCAGATTTTCCCGAACAGGCCGGATGAAAACTTCAGCCAGAAGGTCAACAAAAAGATGTTCCGTGCCGGCATCAGCTCTATTCTTTCCGAGCTGGCGCGTCTGGGTAGGCTCTCGGTGGTGGAGAGCTTCTCCGTCGATACGCCGAAAACCAAGGCATTGGCTCAAAAGATCAAGAGTATGGGGATGGACAGGGTGCTGATCATTACCGACGACTTGGATGAGAATCTCTACCTTTCGGCCCGGAATTTGCCCCATGTGCTGGTGCTGGAAGCGCATCGCGCTGATCCGGTGAGCATGGTGCACTACCCGAATGTGCTGATGACCCGCAGTGCGGTGAAGAAATTTGAGGAGATGTACGCATGAACGCGCCCACATTTAATCAGGAACGCCTGATGCAGGTCATTCTGGCTCCCCAGATCTCCGAGAAGAGCACCATGATTGCGGACAAGCATGAGCAAGTGGCTTTCCGTGTGGTGACTAACGCCACCAAGCCGGAAATCAAGGCCGCAGTGGAGTTGCTGTTCAAGGTGGAAGTGGACAGTGTCCAGGTGGTGAACGTCAAGGGCAAGGTTAAGCGTTTTGGTAAAATTTCAGGCCGTCGCAAGGACTGGAAGAAGGCATACGTCGCCCTGAAGCCTGGCCAAGAAATCAATTTCGCAGCGGGCGAGTAGGAGAGCAACGATGGCAATTATCAAAGTTAAACCGACATCTGCGGGCCGGCGCGCTGTAGTTAAAATCGTCACGCCGGAACTGCACAAGGGCAAGCCTCACGCGCCGCTGCTGGAAAGCCAGTCGCGCAATGCCGGCCGTAACCATCATGGCCGCATTACCGTTCGGCATCAGGGTGGCGGACACAAGCAGCACTACCGTGTGGTTGATTTCAAGCGCGACAAGGATGGCATTCCGGCTAAAGTCGAACGTCTGGAATATGATCCGAACCGCACCGCGCATCTGGCCCTGCTGTGCTACGCCGACGGCGAGCGCCGTTATATTATTGCGGCCAAAGGTGTGAGCGTGGGCACTCAGGTGGTGAGCGGATCGGATTCTCCGATCAAGCCGGGCAACACGCTGCCCCTGCGCAACATTCCGGTGGGTACCATCATTCACTGTATCGAAATGCAACCCGGCAAGGGTGCCCAGATGGCCCGCTCCGCAGGCGCTTCAGTGCAGCTGATGGCCCGTGAAGGAGCTTACGCGCAGGTTCGTTTGCGCTCCGGCGAGGTGCGCAAGGTGCATGTGGATTGCAGGGCGACCATTGGTGAAGTCGGTAATTCCGAGCATAACCTGCGTTCCATCGGCAAGGCCGGTGCGATGCGCTGGCGCGGTGTTCGCCCGACAGTCCGCGGCGTTGCGATGAACCCTGTTGACCACCCGCACGGTGGCGGCGAAGGCAAGACTGCCGCAGGTCGTCATCCGGTCAGCCCATGGGGCACGCCGACCAAGGGCTACCGTACGCGGAGCAACAAGCGTACGACCGGCATGATTGTGAATCGCCGTCCGTCGAATAAGAGGTAACAGATATGGCACGTTCTATTAAAAAAGGTCCATTTGTTGATGCGCACCTGATCACCAAGGTGGATGCAGCACGCGCAACCCATGACAAGCGCCCGATCAAGACCTGGTCGCGCCGCTCCACGGTGATGCCGGATTTCGTGGGTTTGACGATCGCTGTGCACAACGGCAAGCTGCATATCCCCGTGTACATTTCGGAGAACATGGTCGGCCACAAGCTGGGTGAATTTTCGCTGACACGTACCTTCAAAGGGCATGCGGCGGATAAGAAAGCCAAGAGATAAGAGAGGCTATGATGAGAGTTAGTGCTGTATTACGCGGTACCAGGCTGTCGGCGCAAAAAGGCCGACTGGTTGCCGATCAGATTCGCGGACTGCCGGTTGACCGCGCGTTGAACATCCTGACCTTCAGTCCGAAGAAGGGTGCGGTGATTATCAAGAAGGTGCTGGAGTCTGCGATAGCCAATGCCGAGCATAATGAGGGTGCTGACATTGACGAGCTCAAGGTTGCGACCATTCTGGTTGACGAGGGTTCGACGATGAAGCGTTTCCGGGCACGTGCGAAAGGTCGAGGCGCGAGGATACTCAAGCCTACCTGCCACATCACAGTCACTGTCGGAAACTAAGAGGAAAGAACATGGGACAGAAGATTAATCCAATCGGTTTTCGGCTGAGTGTGCTCAAGAACTGGACATCGAAGTGGTATGCCAACAGCAAGAATTTTGCGGGCATGCTGGCTGATGACATCAAGGTGCGCGACTTCCTGAAGAAGAAGCTGGCGCATGCCTCGGTGGGCAAGATCATTATTGAACGGCCAGCTCGTAACGCCAGAATCTCGATCTTCAGTGCCCGTCCGGGTGTGGTGATCGGCAAGAAGGGCGAGGATATCGAAGCATTGAAATCCCAGCTGCAGAAGTTGATGGGCGTGCCGGTGCACCTGAATATCGAGGAAATCCGCAAGCCCGAGATCGATTCGCAATTGATCGCCGAAAATATTGCGCAGCAGCTTGAGAAGCGCATCATGTTCCGCCGTGCAATGAAGCGTGCGATGCAGAATGCCATGCGTCTGGGTGCTCAAGGTATCAAAATCGAAAGCGCCGGCCGCCTCAATGGTGCCGAGATCGCACGTACCGAATGGTATCGCGAAGGCCGTGTGCCGCTGCACACCCTGCGCGCCGATATCGACTACGGCACTGCCGAAGCGAAAACGACATACGGTATTATCGGAATCAAAGTCTGGGTCTACAAAGGCGAGACACCGGCCAAGGGCGAGACTCCTGTAGTTGCAGCGGTCGAGCCGGAACGCAAACCAAGAAAGTCGGGAGCTAAACATGCTACAGCCAGCTAGAAGGAAATTCCGCAAGGAGCATAAAGGCCGCAATACCGGCATTGCGACTCGCGGTAACAAGGTCAGCTTCGGCGAGTTCGGCCTGAAGGCAATTGGTCGCGGTCGTCTGACGGCACGCCAGATCGAGGCGGCTCGTCGTGCCATGACCCGTCATATCAAACGCGGTGGCCGGATCTGGATCAGGATATTCCCTGACAAACCGATTTCCCAAAAACCTGCTGAAGTGCGGATGGGTAACGGTAAGGGCAACCCGGAGTACTACGTGGCCGAGATTCAGCCAGGCAAAGTGCTCTATGAAATGGATGGTGTGGAAGAAACACTGGCGCGCGAGGCGTTTCGCCTGGCTGCTGCCAAGTTGCCGATCCAGACCACTTTCGTAACCAGACAGTTAGGTGGTTAATCATGAAAGCCAGCGAATTAAGAGCCAAGTCAACTGAAGAGTTGAGCAAGGAGATGGTGGAACTGCTGCGCGCCCAGTTTGGCTTGCGCATGCAGATTTCCACACAGCAGAGTACCAAAGTGGATCAGCTGGGCAAGGTACGCAAGGATATTGCGCGCGTACGCACGTTGATCAGTGAAAAGGCGAGACAAGCATGAGCGAAGATAAAGTTACACGCACGCTGACCGGGCGTGTGGTCAGCGACAAGATGGACAAGACCGTGACCGTGCAGGTTGAGCGCAAGGTCAAGCACCCCTTGTACGGCAAGGTGATCAGCCGTTCCAAGAAGTACCACGCCCATGACGAGAACAATGAGTACCATGAGGGTGATCTGGTGACCATCGAGGAATGCCGCCCAATTGCAAAAACCAAGGCATTTCGAGTGGCTGCCCTGATTGAAAAGAGCCGCTTGGTATAAAGTGCTTGCGTTTCCCTCCGGGAGGCGCTAACATCTCGCTCTTTTTGGGCGAGCGGTCCGAATAATCGGGCCGAAGCCAAAACTGACCGTCGAATATCGCTGCTTAGGCAGCTGCCGGGCGGATTAAGTTGGAGAAATAAAATGATACAAATGCAATCTGTGCTGGATGTCGCAGACAACACTGGTGCACGCCGCGTGATGTGCATCAAGGTTTTGGGCGGCTCCAAGCGTCGTTACGCCGCCATCGGCGATGTCATCAAGGTCAGCATCAAGGATGCCGCTCCACGCGGCCGCGTCAAGAAGGGTGATGTCTACAACGCAGTTGTAGTGCGCACTGCCAAGGGCGTTCGTCGTCCTGATGGATCCCTTATCAAATTCGACGGCAATGCCGCCGTTCTGCTGAATAACAAATTGGAACCCATCGGCACCCGTATCTTCGGACCGGTGACTCGCGAACTTCGTACCGAGCGCTTCATGAAGATCGTGTCGCTGGCTCCAGAAGTTCTGTAAGGAGAATCGAGATGCGCAAAATTCGCAAAGGCGACGATGTCGTTGTGATCACCGGCAAAGACAAGGGCAGGCGTGGCCTGGTCCTGCGCATGCTGGACGATGGTCACCTTGTCGTTGAGGGTGTCAACAAGGTCAAGAAGCACATGAAGCCGAACCCAGTCAAGGGCGTGGCCGGTGGCATCGTCGAAAAGGAGATGCCGCTGGATATCTCCAATATCGCGCTGTTTAACCCTGCAACGCAAAAAGCTGACCGGGTTGGCATCAAAGTGCTGGAGGATGGACGTAAGGTCCGCTATTTCAAATCCAACGGCGAAGTGCTGGACGCGTAAGGAATGAACATGGCTCGTTTACAACAGTACTATAAAGATACCGTGGTCAAGCAGATGATGGATCAGTTTGGCTACAAGTCGGTGATGGAAGTGCCGCAAATCAAGAAGATCACGCTCAATATGGGTGTGGGCGAAGCGGTAGCGGACAAGAAGGTGATGGAGCACGCCGTCGGCGACATGAAGAAAATCGCTGGTCAGAAGCCGGTGGTGACGATGTCCCGCAAGTCGATCGCGGGCTTCAAGATTCGTGACAATTACCCGGTTGGCTGCATGGTGACTTTGCGTCGCACTCACATGTATGAGTTCCTGGATCGCCTGGTTTCAGTTGCGATTCCGCGTATTCGTGACTTCCGCGGTATTTCCGGCAAGGCATTTGATGGCCGTGGCAATTACAACATGGGTATCAAAGAGCAGATCATTTTCCCGGAAATTGATTACGACAAAATTGACGCGTTGCGTGGCATGAATATCTCGATCACGACGACCGCCAAGACCGACGAAGAGGCGCGTGCGCTTCTCGCCGCGTTCAAATTCCCCTTCAAGAACTGAGGTTGGCATGGCTAAGTTAGCTTTGATTAATCGTGATAAGAAGCGCCGCGAAACAGTGAAGAAATACGCCGCGAAACGTGCGGAACTGACGGCTGCAATGAACAATGTAAAGCTCAGCGATGAAGATCGCTATGCGGCCCGCCTCAAGTTGCAGCAGTTGCCACGCGACTCCAGTCCGGTTCGCTTGCGTAACCGTTGCGCTCTGACTGGACGTCCGCGTGGTGTGTTCAGAAAGTTCGGCATGGCGCGTACCAAAGTGCGTGAGTATGCAATGCGCGGTGAAATTCCCGGCGTAGTTAAAGCCAGTTGGTAGCGGGAGAATAGTATGAGTATGAGTGATCCGATCGCCGATATGCTGACGCGTATCCGGAATGGTCAAAGTGCCACAAAAGTGAGCGTCAGCATGCCTTCCTCCAAGCTCAAGATGGCAATTGCCAAAGTGCTGAAGGATGAGGGTTATATTGATGATTTCGCAGTTCGCGACGAGTCCGGCAAGCCTTCGCTGGAAGTGCGCCTGAAATACTACGCAGGCCGTCCGGTGATCGAGAAAATCGATCGTGTAAGCCGTCCTGGACTGCGTATTTATAAAGGCAATGGCGAAATTCCTAAAGTCATGAACGGTCTGGGTGTGGCGATTGTTTCCACTTCCAAGGGCGTGATGACTGACCGCAGTGCGCGTGCAGCCGGTATCGGCGGCGAAGTGCTGTGCGTAGTGGCCTAGTGGAATAGTCTGAGCGAGGTAAACGATGTCCAGAATAGCTAAAAATCCGGTGATCGTGCCGGCCGGCGTGGAAGTGACACTAAGCGCCGATGAAATCACAGTCAAGGGGCCGCTCGGCACACTGAAGCAGCGCCAGAACGGCGACGTGTCGGTGGTAAAAGAGGGCGACCAGTTGCAGTGCAAGGCCGCTAACGATTCGATGCAGTCCAATGCGATGTCCGGCACCATGCGTGCGCTGCTTGCAAATATGGTTGTTGGCGTGTCGAAAGGTTTCGAACGCAAGCTGACCCTGGTTGGCGTGGGTTACCGCGCGAATGCCAAGGGCGATGTGCTGGGTCTTTCGTTGGGGTTCTCCCATCCGGTCGACCACAAAATGCCTGAAGGCGTCGTAGTTACTACGCCGACTCAGACTGAAATCGTTTTGAAGGGCGCTGACAAGCAGCGCGTTGGTCAGGTTGCCGCTGAAATTCGTGCGTATCGCAGTCCGGAGCCTTACAAGGGCAAGGGTGTGCGTTACTCCGATGAGGTGGTGATCCTGAAAGAGACCAAGAAGAAATAGGGGCAATAGTCATGGATAAGAAACAGTCACGCCTGCGTCGGTCACGCAAAACCCGTGCCAAAATCGCAGAACTGAAGGTGGTGCGTTTGCTGGTACATAGAACCAATTGCCATATTTATGCCCAGATCATTGATGCGAGCGGCGGCAAGGTTTTGGCCAGTGCATCTACCGTCGAGCCAGAAGTGCGCAAGGATCTGCCGAAAGGTGGTAACAAGGATGCGGCCGCTCTGGTTGGCAAGCGAATCGCTGAAAAAGCAAAAGTCGCTGGCGTAGAAACCGTAGCGTTTGACCGCTCAGGCTTCCACTACCATGGCCGTGTTAAAGCGCTGGCAGAAGCTGCGCGCGAAAACGGTCTGAAATTCTAAGCGGGGTTGATGATGGCTAAATTTGAGAAGAGTCAAGAAGAGCGCGGTGACGGCCTCCAGGAAAAAATGATTGGCGTCAATCGCGTGACCAAAGTGGTCAAGGGCGGCCGGATCATGGCTTTCGCAGCGTTGACCGTGGTTGGTGATGGTAACGGTAGCGTCGGCATGGGCAAGGGCAAGTCGCGTGAAGTGCCGGTTGCCGTGACAAAAGCAATGGAAGATGCGCGCCGCAACATGGTCAAGGTCAACCTGAAAAAGGGGACTTTGCACCACGCCGTAATCGGACGCCATGGCGCGGCCAAGGTTTACATGCAACCGGCTTCCGAAGGTACCGGCATTATTGCCGGTGGCCCAATGCGTGCGATTTTCGAGGTGATGGGCGTGCATAACGTTCTCGCCAAGTGCATCGGCTCGACCAACCCGTACAATATTGTGCGCGCCACCCTCAACGGCTTGAAGCAGATGAATACGCCGTCCGAGATTGCGGCCAAGCGCGGCAAGACTGTCGAAGAGATCATGGGGTAAGTGATGGTAAAGGCAAAAAAATCTACCACGGTGAAGGTTACTCAGATCAAGAGCGTGATCGGCACCATTGAGTCTCACCGTGCCTGTGTGCGCGGTCTGGGATTGAAGCGCATTGGTCATACGGTTGAAGTTGAAGATACGCCATCGGTTCGTGGCATGATCAACACCGTTTACTATCTGGTGAAGTGCGAGGGCTAAATGCAACTGAATACTATCAAGCCTGCCGATGGCAGCAAAAAAGCAGCGAAGCGCGTGGGTCGCGGCATTGGCTCTGGCAGTGGAAAGACCTGCGGTCGCGGGCATAAGGGTCAGAAATCGCGTTCTGGTGGCTTCCACAAGGTGGGTTTTGAGGGCGGTCAAATGCCTTTGCAACGTCGCCTGCCCAAGCGCGGCTTCGTCTCCCTGGCCAAGGTCCGCGGCGAAACCGCCGAAGTTAGACTGTCGGAAATCAACAATCTGCCGGTAGACACGATTGATCTGTTGGTGCTGAAGCAAGCCAACGTTATTCCGGGCTCCGCGCTGAGCGTTAAGGTCTTCCTGTCCGGCGAAATTACCCGTGCTGTAACGCTGCAGGGTCTGCTCGTCACCAAGGGTGCACGTGCAGCGATTGAAGCCGCTGGCGGCAAGATCGCGGAATAAGGGATACGATTTTGGCTCTTGGTAATCCGCTTAATGCAGCAGGCAAGTTTGGTGATCTGAAGAAGCGCTTGCTTTTCGTGCTGGCGGCGCTGGTCGTTTATCGGATCGGTACTTTTATTCCCGTGCCCGGTATTGATCCGATGGCGCTGGAGTCGCTCTTCAAGACACAATCGGGCGGCATACTCGGCATGTTCAACATGTTCTCGGGTGGCGCGTTGTCGCGTTTCAGTGTGTTCGCACTGGGCATCATGCCGTACATTTCGGCCTCGATTATCATGCAGTTGATGACGGTCGTGTCGCCTCAGTTGGAGCAGCTGAAGAAGGAAGGCGAAAGCGGGCGCAAGAAAATTACCCAGTACACCCGCTATGGTACGGTGTTTCTGGCCCTGTTTCAGGGCTTGGGGATTTCCATCGCGCTGGAATCACAGCCCGGTCTGGTGATTGATCCCGGCCTGCTGTTCCGTCTCACGGCGGTGGCAACACTGGTGTCCGGAACGATGTTCCTGATGTGGCTGGGTGAGCAGATCACCGAGCGCGGCATCGGCAACGGGATTTCGCTGATTATTTTCGCGGGTATTGCGGCCGGTTTGCCGCATGCGATTGGCGGCACACTGGAGTTGACCCGGACTGGAGCCTTCTCCATACCGCTGGTGCTGCTGCTGTTTGTCGGCGCGATTGCAGTTACGGCCTTCGTGGTTTTCGTAGAACGCGGCCAGCGCAAGATATTGGTGAATTACGCCAAGCGCCAGGTGGGAAACAAGATTTATGGCGGCCAGAGCTCGCATTTGCCATTAAAGCTGAACATGTCGGGCGTGATCCCGCCGATTTTTGCCTCCAGCATCATCCTGTTTCCCGCGACGATTGCAGGCTGGTTTGGCAGCAGCGAGGGGATGAGCTGGCTCAAGGATATCGGTTCTACCCTGTCGCCCGGCCAGCCGCTGTATGTAATGTTTTATGCGCTTGCGATTGTGTTCTTCTGCTTCTTCTATACGGCGTTGGTGTTCAACCCGAAGGAAACTGCGGATAACCTGAAAAAAAGCGGCGCATTTGTGCCGGGTATCCGACCGGGCGATCAGACGGCACGTTATATCGACAAGATCATGTCACGGCTGACCCTGTCGGGCGCGGTGTACATCACGGCGGTATGTTTGCTGCCCGAGTTTTTGATTGTGAAGTGGAATGTACCGTTTTACTTCGGCGGCACCTCGCTGTTGATTATCGTGGTGGTGACGATGGATTTCATGGCTCAGGTTCAGTCCTATCTGATGTCGCACCAATACGAGAGTTTGCTGAAAAAGGCGAGCTTCAAGGGCGGGATGGTCGGCCGCTAAGCATGTTGATAACAGGATAGAAATGTCGAAGGAAGAAACGATTGAAATGCAGGGGGAGATTCTTGAAACCCTCCCCAATGCAACCTTCCGAGTGAAATTGGAAAATGGCCACGTGGTACTTGGCCATATCTCTGGAAAAATGCGTATGCACTATATTCGTATTTTGCCAGGTGATAAGGTGACTGTAGAACTTACCCCTTATGATTTATCACGGGCACGGATCACTTTCCGCGCCAAGTAACAAAGCTTTATCAGGAGAAAACGATGAGAGTCCGAGCCTCAATTAAACGGCTGTGCCGCCACTGCAAAATGGTTAAACGCCATGGCGTGCTGCGCGTCATTTGTTCAGATCCCCGCCATAAACAACGTCAAGGTTGATTGTGTCGCGCGGAACTGTTAAAATTTCCGACTTTTTCTAAATCAGTCATTTGCTGGGAGTAAGTGCATGGCCCGCATCGCTGGGGTAAATATCCCGAACCATCAACACACCGTTATCGCATTAACTGCGATTTACGGAATTGGCCGTACCCGCGCACAGAAGATTTGTGCGACGGCAGGCATCATTACCTCGACCAAGATCAAGGATCTTAGCGACAGCGAGATGGAAAAGCTGCGCGACGAGGTGGGTAAGGTTACGGTTGAAGGTGACTTGCGCCGTGAGGTTTCCATGAACATCAAGCGATTGATGGATCTTGGTTGCTATCGTGGCGTGCGCCATCGTCGCGGTTTGCCGGTACGCGGTCAGCGCACTCGTACCAATGCTCGCACTCGCAAAGGTCCACGCAAAGCTGTTCGTGCAACCAAATAATTGGTTGCCACACGAGGAATAAATCATGGCTAAGACAAACGTCCGGGTACGCAAAAAAGTTAAAAAGAATGTGGCAGAGGGAATTGCCCACGTTCACGCGTCCTTCAATAACACCATCATCACCATTACCGATCGTCAGGGCAATGCCTTGAGCTGGGCAACATCGGGTGGTGCCGGTTTCCGCGGTTCGCGCAAGAGCACGCCGTTTGCTGCGCAGGTTGCGGCTGAGGCTGCAGGTAAAGCCGCTCAGGAATACGGGGTGAAGAACCTTGAAGTCAGAATCAAAGGACCCGGACCAGGGCGCGAATCAGCTGTACGCGCACTGAATGCGGTCGGCTTCAAGATTACCTCCATTGCCGACGTAACCCCCGTTCCCCATAACGGTTGCCGTCCGTCCAAGAAGCGGCGCATCTAACCCGCAGCGCCATTATAAATAGCGCCGTTAATATTTAGCAGGAGAGAAACCTTGGCTGTCAATCTTGATCCCAAATGCCGCCAGTGCCGCCGCGAAGGCGAAAAGCTGTTTCTGAAAGGCGAGAAGTGCTTTACCGATAAGTGTGGCATTGAACGCCGCAGCTACGCGCCAGGCCAGCACGGCCAGAAACAGGTGCGCTTGTCGGACTACGGCGTGCAATTGCGCGAGAAGCAGAAAGTGCGCCGTATTTATGGCGTGCTCGAGCGTCAGTTCCGCGGCTACTACGCGATCGCTGACCGCAGCAAGGGTGTGACCGGCGAGAGCCTGCTGCAGATCCTGGAATGCCGTCTGGACAACGTAGTTCATCGCATGGGCTTCGGCGTGTCCCGCCGCGAGTCACGCCAGATCGTGCGTCACAACGGCATTCTGGTCAACGGCCGTCGCGTGAATATCCCGTCTTATCAGGTCAAGGCTGGCGACGTTGTTGAAGTTGCCGAAAAGTCGAAGGCTCAGCTGCGGATCAAGGCTGCGGTCGAAGCCGCCGAGCAGCGCGGTTTCCCGGAATGGATCGAAGTGGATGTGAAGGCGCTGAAGGGCGTGTATAAAGCCAAGCCGCAGCGTGCCGAGTTGCCCTCAACCATCAACGA
The DNA here is from genome assembly GCA_019911785.1 of Sulfuricella sp. The sequence continues at coordinate 12,778 of JAIOJM010000061.1, forward strand.
GCATCTCGTGGTTGAGTTGTACTCGAAGTAATCACTGAACCACTTTTAAATAGAGGATCCAGCATGCAAAGCAGTGCTACCGAACTTCTGAAGCCACGTGTTGTAGATGTTGAGGCTGTATCTCCCGTTCGCGCCCGTATTTCCATGGAGCCGTTCGAGCGTGGTTACGGCCATACGCTGGGCAATGCCCTGCGCCGCATCTTGCTGTCATCGATGCCAGGCTATGCCATCACCCAGGTCAAGATCGAAGGCGTGGTGCATGAGTATTCGACCATCGAAGGCGTGCAGGAAGACGTGGTCGATATCCTGCTCAACCTTAAAGGCATCGCTCTGAAGTTGCACAATCGTTCCGAAGCTACCCTGATCCTGTCGAAAAAGGGCGAAGGCGTGGTTACTGCGGCTGATATCGAAACCGGTCACGATGCAGAGATCGTCAACCCTGATCATGTGATTGCTCACATTACCAAGGGTGGCAAGCTCGACATGGAAATCAAAATCGAGCAGGGCCGTGGCTATCAGCCCGTCACTGCACGCCGTGTCGCCGAAGATGAGCGCAGCATCGGCACGATCCTGCTGGATGCTTCATTCAGCCCGGTTCGCCGCGTGAGCTATGCAGTTGAAAGCGCCCGCGTCGAGCAGCGTACCGATCTGGACAAACTGGTTGTCGACATCGAAACCAACGGTGTGGTCGATCCTGAAGAAGCGATTCGTTATGCAGCGCGGATTCTGGTAGATCAGCTGTCCGTGTTTGCCGAACTTAAAGGCACGCCGGCCGAGATCGAGGCGCCCCGCGCACCGCAGGTTGACCCGATTCTGCTACGGCCAGTTGATGATCTGGAACTCACCGTGCGTTCTGCCAATTGCCTGAAGGCGGAAAACATATATTACATTGGTGATCTGATCCAGCGCACCGAAAACGAGTTGCTGAAGACCCCTAATCTGGGACGCAAGTCGCTGAACGAAATCAAGGATGTGCTCGCTTCCAAGGGCCTGACGCTAGGCATGAAGCTGGAAAACTGGCCGCCTGTCGGTCTGGGTGAGCGTGCATAAGTTAGCTCGTGGAATACGAAAGCAAGGGAAAAGGATAGATCATGCGTCACCGTTTAGGACTTAGAAAACTCAATCGCACCAGCAGTCACCGTCTGGCGATGTTGCGCAACATGACCAACTCGCTGTTGCGTCACGAAGCCATCACCACCACGCTGCCCAAGGCGAAGGAACTGCGCCGCGTCGCCGAGCCGATGATCACGCTGGGCAAGAAGCCATCGCTGGCCAACCGCCGCATGGCGTTTGACCGTCTGCGCGATCGCGAAATGGTCGTCAAGCTGTTCGATACGCTCGGCCCGCGCTACCAGAACCGCAACGGCGGCTACCTGCGCATCCTCAAGTGCGGCTTCCGTCAGGGCGACAATGCCCCGATGGCGATCGTCGAACTGATGGATCGTCCTGCTGCTGAGGCTGAAAGCGCATAACCGCTTTTTTCGCAACACAAAAAAGCCAGGTTTTTACCTGGCTTTTTTTATTTCCTCTCTTGCATATCTCGCTATCTGAGCAGTCCGGCCAGGTAGCGTCCGGTGAAGCTTGCCGGAGTTTCCGCGACCTGCTCCGGGGTGCCGGCGGCAATGATCTGCCCGCCGCCCATACCGCCTTCTGGCCCGAGATCGACGACCCAGTCGGCCGTCTTGATCACGTCCAGATTATGCTCGATCACCACCACGGTGTTGCCGCTGTCACGCAGCCGATGCAGCACCGTCAGAAGCAACTCGATATCGTGGTAATGCAGACCGGTGGTCGGCTCGTCCAGGATATACAGGGTGCGGCCGGTGTCGCGCTTGCTCAACTCAAGGGACAGCTTCACCCGCTGCGCCTCGCCGCCGGACAACGTGGTCGCGCTCTGTCCCAGGGTGATGTAGCCCAGTCCGACATCGAGCAACGTGGCAAGCTTTCTCGCCACCACCGGCACCGGGCTGAAGAATTCGTGCGCCTGTTCCACTGTCATCGCCAGGATTTCGTGGATGTTCTTGCCCTTGTACTGGATCTCCAGGGTCTCGCGGTTGTAGCGCTTGCCGTGGCAGACGTCGCAGGGCACGTAGATGTCGGGCAGGAAGTGCATTTCCACCTTGATCACGCCATCGCCTTCGCAGGCTTCGCAGCGCCCGCCCTTGACGTTGAAGGAGAAGCGTCCCGGCCCGTAGCCGCGCTCGCGTGCCTGGGGCACGCCGGCGAACAGCTCGCGGATCGGCGTGAACAGGCCGGTATAGGTGGCTGGATTGGAGCGCGGGGTGCGCCCGATCGGGCTCTGGTCGACGTCGATCACCTTGTCGTAGAACTCCAGGCCATGCAGGTCTTCGTAAGGAGCCGGCTCCGTTGCCGATCCGTAGAGATGGCGTGACACGGCGCGGTACAGGGTGTCGTTGACCAAGGTGGATTTACCCGAGCCGGAGACTCCTGTGACGCACACGAACAGCCCCACCGGCAGATCCAGGGTGGCGCTCTTCAGGTTGTTGCCGGTGGCCCCGGTCAGGCGCAGCATGCGCTTGGGGTCGGGCTGGTGCCGAATTTTCGGAACCTCGATGCAGCGCTTGCCGCTGAGGTACTGGCCGGTGAGCGAGGCGGGGTTGGCCTTGATCTCGTCGGGGGTGCCTTCCGCCACGACCTCGCCGCCGTGCACGCCCGCGCCGGGGCCGATGTCCACCACGTGGTCGGCAGTCAGGATGGCGTCGGTATCATGCTCCACCACGATCACGGTGTTGCCCATGTCGCGCAGGTGCTTGAGGGTGGTGAGCAGACGGTCGTTGTCGCGCTGGTGCAGGCCGATAGAAGGTTCGTCCAGCACGTACATCACGCCGGTCAGCCCGGAGCCGATCTGGCTCGCCAGACGGATGCGCTGCGCCTCGCCGCCGGACAGGGTATTGGCCGAGCGGTCGAGCGACAGGTAATCCAGCCCCACATTGTTGAGGAAGCGGATGCGCGCCGCGATTTCCTTGATGATGCGCTCGGCGATGGCCTGCTTCTGGCCGTCGAATTCCAGCGTGGCGAAAAAGTCGTAAGTTTGTTTCAGCGGTAGGCGGCCGACTTCAAACAGCGCCTTGCCGCCCACCAGCACGTGGCGCGCTTCGGCGCGTAGCCGGGTACCCTCGCAATCGGGGCAGGTGCAGTAATTGACGTATTTGGCCAGTTCCTCGCGCACCGTCGCCGACTCGGTTTCGCGGTAGCGCCGCTCGAAATTGGTGATGATGCCCTCGAACGGATGGCTGCGCGGCTGCATCCCGCCTTTCTCCCCCAGGTAATGAAACTTGAGCGATTCCTTGCCGCTGCCGTAGAGGAGGATGTGCTGGATGGTTTCCGGCAGTTGTTCGAAGGGGGTCTCGAGGTCGAAGCCGTAGTGCAGCGCCAGGCTTTGCAGCATCTGGAAGAAGAACTGGTTGCGCTTGTCCCAGCCCTTGACCGCGCCCGAGGCCAGGCTCAGATGGGGAAAGGCGGCGATGCGCTTGGGGTCGAAAAAACTGACCTGGCCCAGGCCGTCGCACTTGGGGCAGGCGCCCATCGGATTGTTGAAGGAAAACAGCCGCGGCTCGAGTTCCGGCAGGGAGTAACTGCATACCGGGCAGGAAAATTTGGCGGAGAACAGGTGCTCCTTGCCCGAGTCCATCTCCACCGCCAGCGCCTTGCCGTCCGAGTGGCGCAGCGCAGTCTCGAACGATTCCGCCAGACGCTGCTTGGCGTCGGCGCGAACCTTGAGGCGGTCCACCACGATGTCGACGGTGTGCTTCTTGTTCTTGTCCAGCTTGGGCAGGGCATCGATTTCATGCACCTTGCCGTCGACCCGCAGGCGCACGAAACCCTGTGCACGCAACTCGTCGAACAGGTCGACCTGCTCCCCCTTGCGGCCCACCACGGTGGGCGAGAGGATCATCAGTTTGGTGTCCTCGGGCAGCGCCATGACCGTGTCCACCATCTGGGAAATGCTCTGGGCGGAAAGCAGGATATGGTGTTCGGGGCAGTAGGGGTCGCCGACGCGGGCATAGAGCAGGCGCAGGTAGTCATGGATTTCAGTGACGGTGCCGACGGTCGAGCGCGGGTTGTGGCTGGTGGCCTTCTGCTCGATCGAGATCGCCGGCGACAAGCCTTCGATCAGATCCACGTCGGGCTTTTCCATCCGCTGCAGAAACTGGCGTGCGTAAGCAGAGAGCGATTCGACGTAGCGGCGCTGCCCTTCGGCATAAAGAGTGTCGAAAGCCAGCGAGGATTTTCCCGAACCGGACAGGCCGGTGATGACCACCAGCTTGTCGCGCGGAATGTCGAGGCTGATGTTTTTCAGGTTGTGGGTGCGGGCACCGCGGATTTTGATCAGGTCCATGAGTTTGTGCAGAGCAAAAGGCAACCTGCTACTATACGCAATTTTGCTGTTCGACCTCAACTTTATATGCACATTTCCGACCAGATGACCCCTACTGAACTCCGCGCCAGCGTGGGGCTGGCCGGGATATTCGGCCTGCGGATGCTGGGCATGTTCCTGATCCTGCCGGTGTTCGCCATTTATGCCCATGGGCTGCCCGGCGGCGACAGCCAGATACTGATCGGCCTGGCGCTTGGCGCCTACGGCCTGACCCAGGCCATGCTGCAGCTACCTTTCGGCATGGCATCCGACCGCTGGGGGCGCAAGCGGGTGATCTATTTCGGCCTGCTGCTGTTCGTTATCGGCAGCTTTGTCGCCGCTTCCGCCAGCGACATCACCATGGTGATCGTGGGGCGTGCCATCCAGGGCGCGGGCGCGATTTCCGCCGCCGTCACCGCGCTGCTCGCCGACCTGACGCGGGAAGAGCACCGCACCAAGGCCATGGCGATGATCGGATCCACGATCGGTCTGGCGTTTGCCGCGTCGATGGCGCTGGGCCCGTTGCTGTACCAGGCGATAGGCGTACCAGGAATATTCGAACTCACCGGCGTGCTGGCGCTGGCGGCGATGGGCGTGATCTACGCAGTCATCCCCGACCCCAGGGCCAGTCATTTCCATTCCGATGCCGAGGTCGTGCCGGCGCGCCTGCACGACGTGCTGCGCGACGGCCAGTTGCTGCGCCTGAATTTCGGCATCTTTGCCCTGCACGCCGGGCAAATGGCGATGTTCGTGGTGATTCCGTTTGCCCTCAGGGAAGCCGGCGGCATGCCGGAAGCCCAGCACTGGAAAATCTACCTGCCGGTGATGCTGGGCGCATTCGCCTTCATGGTGCCGGCGATCATCTACGGCGAGAAGAGAGCCAAACTCAAGCCGGTTTTTGTTTCCGCCGTGGCCCTGCTGCTGCTGTCGCAACTGCTGATGACGGCGTTGATCCAGAGCTTCTGGGGCATCGTCATGATGCTGCTGCTGTTCTTCATCGCCTTCAACATACTCGAAGCGAGCCTGCCCTCGCTGATTTCCAAGCTTGCCCCGGCACGCTCCAAGGGAACGGCCATGGGCGTGTATAATACGTCCCAGTCGCTCGGCTTGTTTGCCGGTGGCGCGACGGGCGGATTGCTTTCCCATTATGCCGGCCAGTGGTCGGTGTTCGCGTTCGGCGGCGCAATCAGCGCATTATGGCTGGTGTTGGCCGCCAGCATGAAAACGCCGCCCGCAGTGCGCACCCGGATGTTCCATATCGAGCCGATGTCCGCCGAAGCGGCGCGCGAACTGTCGCGCCGGCTGACCGGTCTGGACGGGGTGACGGAAGCGATAGTCGATCCAGAGGAAGGCGCAGCCTACCTCAAGGTGGAAATGGCGGGTTGGGATGAAGAGGGCGTTGCTAAACTAATCGAGGGAGGAGCGTGAAATGGCATCAGTGAACAAGGCAATTATTATCGGCAACCTGGGGAAAGACCCTGAAATGCGCTACATGCCATCCGGGGATGCAATCTGTAACTTCAGCCTGGCAACCACCGACTCCTGGAAAGACAAGAACGGCGAAAAGCAGGAAAAAACCGAATGGCACCGGATCGCGATGTTCGGCAAGCTGGCGGAAATCGCCGGGGAATACCTGAAGAAAGGCAGCCAGGTTTATGTCGAAGGCCGCATTCAGACCCGCAAGTGGACGAACAAGGAAGGGCAGGACCAGTACACCACCGAGATCGTCGCCGACAAGATGCAAATGCTCGGTAGCCGCAGCGGTGGCGGCGGCAACAGCTTCGAAGTGGTGGAAAAGCCTGCTGCCAGCGCTGGCAGCGCGAAATCGGCAGCAAAAACCGGTGGCGACTTCGATAATTTCGAGGACGACATTCCGTTCTAGAGACGCCTGGCTTGTTGTTGTAAACAAACCCCATGTATTTAAGTTATACATGGGGTTTTTCTTTGCGCCCGGCAAGGCGCACTTAGTTGATCCGACAGGCATAAGCCTGAAGGTGAGTGCGCAACCCCGGGGAGATCCGGATGCGTGCCTTGCGATTAGGACGTTCGACTTCGCCGCAACGGCGGACTGATCGAGGCCAAGGGCGCGGAATTCGAGGCCGAGCACGCCTGTAACGACTGCACGCGCCTGCGGGCCGGCTATACTTGACAGATGGTCAATTTCTATCTGGAACAGAATAAGGTGCGCTTCGAGATCAACAACGAGGCGGCGGGGCGCGCCGGCCTCAAGGTCAGTTCGCAACTGCTGAAGCTGGCGCGGATCGTTCAGGATAATGGAGGGGTAAAGTGAGCCTATTTGCCTCATTCCAGGATGCGCCTATAAAGCGCAAGCTGATGCTGATCGGCCTGATAACCTCGGGCCTCGCGCTGCTTTTCATCAGCCTTATCCTGATCGCGAGAAACTGGGTCGAATGGCGTGACCACACGGTGTCCGACATGATGACCTACGCCAACATAATCAGCACCCATACCGCGCCAGCCATGCTTTTCGACGACCGGAATGCGGCGGCGGAAAGTCTGTCGGCCCTGGCGGCGAATCCGGACATCGTCGATGCGGTGATATACGACAAGGCGGGAAGGATGTTTGCGCGCTTCAGCACTTCCCGGAATCCGTCCGGCGCCATGCCGCAGCTCAAACCCGGCGCTTACCTTTTTACCCTCAGGCAGCTGGTGGTGTCGGCACCGATCCGGTTCAAGGGCGAGGTGATGGGAACCCTCTATCTGGAATCCGACCTGCGCGGTCTCTATGCGGATATTCGGCGCGACACCGCTCTCACTATCGTCGCCGTGCTATGCGTGTTCCTGGCGGTCGCGTTTTTGTTCGTTAGGCTGCAGAAAGCCATAGTTAACCCCATCCTGGATCTGGCCAACGGCATGCGGAAAGTGTCCACCGAACAGGATTATGCAGTGCGGGTGGCAGTTCACGGGAAGGATGAGGTGGGCATACTGGCCCGCACCTTCAATACCATGCTGGAACGCATCCAGCAGCACGATGCCGAGCTGGCGCAGCACCGCACGCATCTGGAGCGGGAAGTGGCACAGCGCACTGCCAGCCTGACCAACGCGCAACGCATCGCTCATCTCGGCAACTGGGAATGGGATATCGTCAATAACACTCTGGACTGGTCCGATGAAATCTATCGCATCTTCGGCCTCACACCACAGCAGTTCGGGGCCACCTACGATGCATTCTTAAGCGCCGTGCATCCCGAAGACCGGCCGCTCGTGGATACCAAGGTTCGCGAGGCGGTGGAGCTGGGGAGCCCCTATAGCATAGACCACCGCATCCTGCTGCCGGATGGCTCGGTGCGTTACGTGCATGAGGAGGCGGAGGTGTTCCTTGCCAAGGACGGACGTCCTCTCAGAATGCTTGGGACAGTGCAGGACATCACCCAAGACAAGGCGACGACAGAGGCTCTGCGCAAGATGAATGTCGAACTCAACCTCTTTCGCACGTTGCTGGACAATTCCAGCGACGCCATCGAGGTGATTGACCCCATAACGCTGCGATTTCTTGATATGAATGAGACAACATGCCGCGACCTGGGTTATAGCAGGGAAGAACTGCTATCCATGAGCATTTTCGATATTGACCCTTCTCTCAGTCAGGATTCAAAAAAGATGATTGAGGAGCAGATGCAGAAGTCGGGAACCGCATGCTTCGAAGGCATCCACCGGCGCAAGGATGGATCCACCTTCGCCGTGGAGGTTAGTATGGGATCTGTCAATCTCGACAAACCCTATGGGCTGTGCGTTGTGCGCGACATCACCGAGCGCAAACGGGCATCGCAGGCGATCGAGGAATCCGAGCGCAAGTTCAGGGCCATACTCGATGCCGCCGTCGACGGCATCCTGCTGGCGGATGTACAAGATCACAAGTTCATCAATGGGAACCGCGCCATCTGCGACATGCTCGGCTACCAGCCGGAAGAGCTGTACCGGCTTGGGGTGGAGGATATCCACCCGGCGGAGGCCCTCCCCGAGGTGTTCCGGCAATTCGAACGCCAACTGAAAGGCGAAATCCGTGTGGCACGGAATCTGCCGGTGAAGCGTAAGGATGGTTCGGTATTTTTGGCCGACGTCAGTAGTTCACCCACGGTATTGGCCGGGCGGCCTGTCCTGGTTGGCCTCTTCCATGATGTCACCGAGCGCAAGCAGGCTGAAGACAAAATCCGGCAACTGAACGAGGAACTCGATACGAAGGTGAAACAGCGCACTCAGCAGCTGCTCGAAGCACAGGAAGAACTGGTGCGCAATGAAAAGCTGGCGGTGTTGGGGCAGATTGCCGGTAGCGTCGGGCACGAATTGCGCAATCCGCTGGGCGTGATGAGCAACGCGGTGTACTTTCTGCAAACCGTGTTGTCGGATGCGGATGAGACCACCAGGGAATACCTGAACATCATCAAGGACGAGATCGCCGGTTCCGAGCGCATCGTGTCCGACCTGCTGGATTCGGTGCGCACTCAGCCGCCGCACCCGGAAGCGGTGGGTGTCGCGGAATTGATCGGGCAGACCTTGCGCAAATGCAGCGTGCCTTCCTCCGTCACCGTGAAGCTGGATATCCCCGCAATGCTTCCCCCCTTGCGGGTGGATGCCATGCAAATCCTCCAGGTGTTCCGCAACCTCATCAGCAACGGCGTGGAAGCCATGCCGGAAGGCGGTACGCTGGAAATCCGCGCGGTTGAAAACAGGCAAGACGGAACCGTCACCGTCAGCGTGCGCGACAGTGGCATCGGCATGACGCCGGAGCAGTTGGGCAAGCTGTTTCAGCCGCTGTTCACCACCAAGGTGCGCGGCATCGGGCTGGGGCTGGTGGTGGTGAAGAACCTGACCCAGGCCAACGGCGGCACGGTCGATGTCCGAAGCGAGCCGGGTAAGGGGACCACGTTCACGATTACGCTGCCGAGTGCAGGTTAGGCTGCGGAAACAGCGGCCAGGATGCCGGAGTGAAAAACGCCATTTTCTGCAGGAGCATGGAATGAAATTTGTAACCAAACTTGGGTTGAGCGCCGCGTCGGCTGCGCTGATTATCGGGCCGCTGCTCGGCACGGCCGTGTTCTTCGAAGCCCGTTCCGTATTGCAGGAGCGCATCGTTAACGAACAGGTCCAGAGTGCCAAAAGCGTAATGCGCGAAATAGATACCGCCATGCATCGAGCCTATCTGGATGTCAGCGTGATCGCAGCCGATGAGCTGCTGCGGGGTTTCCTCGAATCTTCCGCCGACCGGCCCGAGGAAAGCATGGTGGCGGAGGAACTGGAAGAGCGAGAACGCCTGACGGGCCCCTGGGATGCGCTCACGGTGTTCGATGCGAGCGGACGCGCCGTTTTTGCGACCAAGCCGCTGGGCGATGAAGCGGCAATCTCGGCTTATCCCTCGAGCGAGCCTGGCTTCCAGCGTGCCCTGAAAGGCGAAATATTCTACTCGGACCGGGTTGTTCGCCGCAGCACCGGGATGCCGGTGGTGATTTTTGCGGCGCCTGTCTATGGGCGCGCCGATCCGGACAAAGTGGTGGGCGTAGTGGTAGCCCATTACCGCTGGGCATCGGTGCAGGGCATACTCGACCAGGTGGACCCGGTTGCCGGGGTACACTTGATGAATCGCGAGGGGATCATCATCGGCAAGCGCAGCAACGACCCCTTCGATGTGGAAGGCGTACCCAGTATGGAACGAGTGACCACGAAAGGTGAAACGGTCGGGTCTGCCATTGCTTCACACCCCTCTCACGGCGAAGGGTCGACACTGAAGGTGGAAGTGGAGCAAGGTGGGGTGCAGGACTACCATGGTAGCGGATGGCGATTGTTGCTGGAACAGCCCTTGGACAGGATTTTTTCCCCGATCATGAAAATGGCGAGGGATACGGCGTTGCTGGTGTTCGGTGCGCTGCTGGTGCTGGCCGGGCTGTATAGCTTCATCGGGCGGCGCTTCCTAAGCCCGCTGGATTCGCTGGTGAAGGGGGTGAGGCAGGTGGCGGGCGGCAAGCTTGATGGAAAGGTGGTGGTACGCAGCGAGGATGAATTCGGCGACCTGGCCGATGATTTCAACGCCATGGTCGACAGGTTGCAGGAGAGGACGCGGCAATTGCAGGAGGCCCAAATCGAACTGGTGAAAAAGGAGCAACTGGCGATGCTGGGCCAAGTGGCGGGCAGCGTGGGGCACGAACTGCGCAATCCTCTCGGGGTGATGAGCAATGCGGTCTATTATCTCCAGACGGTTCTGTCTGATACGGACGACGCCACCCAAGAGTACCTGGGCATTATCAAGGATGAGATCGCCAGGTCGGAGCGCATCGTCGCCGAACTGCTGGATGCCGTGCATACCCGGCCGCCTCAGGTGGAAGCGGTGGGAGTGGGGGAACTGATCGAGCAGGCCTTGCGCAATTGCAGCGTGCCTTCCTCCGTCGCCGTGAAGCTGGACATCCCGGCAACGCTTCCCCCCTTGCGGGTGGATGCCATGCAAATCCACCAGGCGTTCTGCAACCTCATCAGCAACGGCGTGGAGGCCATGCCTGAAGGCGGCACGCTGGAAATCCGGGCGGTTGAAAACAAGCAAGACGGAACCGTCACCGTCAGCGTACGCGACAGCGGTACCGGCATCGCACCGGCGGTTCTGGCCAAGCTGTTCCAGCCGTTGTTCACCACCAAGGCGCGCGGCATCGGGCTGGGGCTGGTGGTGGTGAAGAACCTGACCCAGGCCAATGGCGGCTCGGTGAAGGTGGAGAGCGAAGTCGGCAAAGGAAGCGTGTTTTCCGTCATCCTTCCGGCGGCTCAATGAAAGAGAAAATGGGCATGATTAAAAAGCTGCGCCACTTTTTGCAACAGGCGTTGAAACGGATCGTTCACGAGCTGCTCAAGCTGACTGTGCTGCAAGTGGCCGTGTTGTTCGTAACGTTGGCGGTGCTTGTTTCGATGGCGATCGTTTCGATCATCGACTTGTTGTGGGACGGCCGCTTCAGTGCCGAACTGGAGTTTGCCGGAGTCGTTGTTCCCTTCCTCGATGGCGTGCTGATCGTTGGTTTGCTGGTGGCGTTGCTCAGCGAGCTTCGTGATGAAATGAAGCGGAGCAAGGTGGCGGAGGATGAAATCCGTAGGTTGAACGAGGAACTGGAGGCCAAGGTTGAGGAGCGCACGAAACTGCTCCTGGCGGCGCAGGAAGAACTGGTGCGCAAGGAGAAACTGGCGCTGCTCGGCCAGGTGGCCGACACCGTGGGGCACGAGCTGCGCAACCCGCTGGGCGTGATGAACAATGCCGTGTACTTCCTCCAGACCGTGCTGGCCGATGCGGACGAAACCACCAGGGAATACCTCGGCATCATCAAGGACGAAATCGCGGAGGCGGACCGCATCGTGTCCGACCTGCTGGACGCCGTGCGTACCAAGCCGCCGCATCCGGAAATGGTGGGGGTTGCTGAGTTGATGCAGCAGACCTTGCGCAAGTGCGATGTACCTCCCTCCGTCGCCGTCCGCTTGGACATTCCGGAAACGCTACCCGCCATCCGGGTTGATCCGGTGCAAATGCGCCAGGTGCTCTGGAACCTGATCACCAATGGCGTGGAGGCGATGCCGGGGGGAGGTGCGCTGGAAATAAGGGCGAACGAAGACCCGGCGGCGAAAATCGTGACGATCAGCATCAAGGATAGCGGCAGCGGCATTACGCCGGAACACCAGGCCAGGCTGTTCCAGCCGATGTTCACCACCAAGGCGCGCCGCGTCGGGCTGGGGCTGGTGGTGGTGAAGAACCTGACGCAAGCCAACGGCGGCAGCGTGGGGGTGGAAAGCGTACCGGGCAAGGGCAGCGTGTTTGCCGTTACGCTGCCAAGCGGGAGTTAGCCCGGATGTTACAGGCAGGACGATTTGCCCTTTGACCAACAAAAAGAACGGGAGCAGACAATGAAAATTCTGATAGTGGATGACGACCCTCGTATCGTAAAGACGACTTGCGACATCCTGAAAATAAAGGGCCATGAACCGATCGCCGCTTACTCGGGCGAGGAGGGGGTGGAGAAGGTCAGGAACGATCCGCCGGATTTCGTGCTGATGGACATCAAGATGCCCGGCATCAGCGGGGTCGAGGCGCTGAAACGGATGAAGAAAATCGTTCCCGCGCTGCCTGTCGTCCTGGTCAGCGCCTACGCGACAGACGATCTCATGGAGGAGGCGAAACGCGCCGGTGCCTATGCCATCCTGAGCAAGCCGCTCAACTTTCCCATGATCCTTTCCTTTCTTTCCCTGTTGCGCAAGGAGGAGAGCATTCTGGTCGTGGACGATGACCCCGAATTCTGCAAGACGCTGAAGGACATCCTGATGCTGCGTGGCTACCAGGTCGAGACGGAGAGCGATCCGCAGAGCGTGTTGGGACACCTGGACAAGAACTACAAGCTTGCCGTCATCCTCCTCGACCTCACGCTGGGGGCGGTGAACGGCGTGGATGTGCTGAAGGAGATCCGGGCCAAATACCCCGGCAAGCCGGTAGTGCTGGTGACCGGTTACCGCCAGGAAATGGCGGATTCGATTGAGAAGGCGCGCAAGATCGGCGCCTATACTTGTTTGTACAAGCCGTTAGAAATGGATGCCTTGTTCCAGTTGATCGAGGAAATCCAGCTCAAGAAATTGCAGAACCTGCTGGCTCCGGCGTAACCAGGAAGGCTCAGTATGCTGAAAGTAAAACCCGGAATTCTGGTGGTGGACGATGACCCGAACCTCAGGAAAACGCTTGCCGACATCCTGAGGGTCAAGGGCTATGAAACGGCTGTCGCCGCCAGCGGGGCGGAGGCTATCGCGGCAGTGGAACGGGAAATGTTCAGCCTGGCGCTGATCGACCTGATGCTGCCGGACATGCCCGGCCTCGAGGTGATGGCGCATATCAAGGCGATCTCGCCGTTGACGGAGGCGATCATCCTGACTGGGCACGCTTCGATGGAGACCGCCATCGAGGCCACCGGGCAGGGGGCGTTTTCCTACCTCCTCAAACCCTATCAGATGGATGAATTGCTGCTGACGATCAGGCATGCTGTCGAACGCAATCAGGCGCAGGAGGAGATACTCCGCCTGGCGTCTTTCCCCCGCTTGCTCCCCAGCCCGGTGATCGAACTTGATCCTGCCGGGGGGGTGACTTATCTCAACCCGGCGGCCGAGAGACTGTTTCCCGAGTTGAGTGCGATGGGCCGGTCGCATCCTTTGCTGCATGGCTCGGGGGAGCTGATTGCCGCCCTGTGGCAAGACAGGCAGCCGGGAGAGGCAGTCCATGAGGCCAAGATCGGCGAGGCGACTTATGAGCTGCATATCTCCTACGTCCGGGAAGTTGACCTCATCCGTATCTACGTCCTGGACATCACCCAACGCAAGCGGGCCGAGGCAGAAATCCATCTTCTCGCCACCACCGACAGCCTTACCGGGATCGCCAACCGCCGCGAGTTCTCCGCGATCCTGGCGAGAGAAGTGGATCGGGCAAAAAGGTATGGCACGCCCATGTCGCTGGCCATGTACGACCTCGATTACTTCAAGCGCGTGAACGACACCTTCGGCCACGACGTGGGCGACTATGTGCTGCAGACCGTCACCAGGCTGGTGAAGGAAAACATCCGCGCCAATGATGTCGTGGCGCGCTGGGGCGGGGAAGAGTTCATGGTGCTGATGCCGCAATCGGACGTGCAGGCCGCCAGGAATGCGTCTGAGAAGCTGCGGCTGGCAATCGCCGGGCATCGCTTCGATAAGGTGAACAGCCTGACGGCCAGTTTCGGGGTCGCCGCGTTCGAGCCGCAGGATGATCTGAATTCGCTGCTGAAGAGGGTGGATGATGCGCTCTACCGGGCGAAGGAGCAGGGCAGGAACCGTGTCGAGATTCTGTCCGGTGAGGGGGCTTCCAAGTGAAAAATAACCCCAGAATCCTGGTGGTGGACGACGACGCGAATCTCAGGAAGACGCTCTCCGACATCCTGCGCCTCAAGGGCTATGAGGTGGCAGCCTCTGATTTTACGCGGCGAAACCGCCTCGATCCTCACTCAGCCGCTATGCGCAGCCTCGCGCACCATGCTCAAGGCCACGGCCTCGGCCACCTTGATGCCATCCACCGCCGCTGAAAGAATGCCCCCGGCGTAGCCCGCCCCCTCTCCCGCAGGAAACAGTCCCCGCGTATTCAGGCTCTGGTAGTCTTCGTTGCGCTTGATGCGGACCGGGGATGAGGTGCGTGTTTCCACGCCGGTCAGCACGGCATCGTGCATGGAAAAACCCTTGATCTGTTTGTCGAAGGCGGGGATGGCCTCGCGTATCGCTTCTATGGCGTAATCCGGCAGGGCGGTGCCGAGGTCGCACAAATGCACGCCGGGCGTATAGGACGGCTGTACCGAGCCGAACGCCGTGGAAGGCTTGCCGGCGAGAAAGTCGCCCACCAGTTGCCCCGGCGCCTGGTAATTCCGGCCGCCCAGCTCGAACGCACGTTCCTCCCAGTGGCGCTGGAAGTCTATGCCCGCCAGTGGATGGCCGGGATAGTCGGCGGGGGTAATGTCGACCACGAGGCCGCTGTTGGCGTTGCGCTCGCTGCGCGAATACTGGCTCATGCCGTTGGTCACCACCCGGCCCGGCTCCGATGCGGCCGCCACCACCTGGCCGCCCGGACACATGCAGAAACTGTAGACCGAACGGCCGTTGCTGCAATGATGGACCAGCTTGTAGTCGGCGGCGCCCAGCAGTGGGTTGCCGGCGTTCTTGCCGAAACGGCAGGTGTCGATCAGCGACTGCGGATGCTCGATGCGGAAGCCGATGGAAAAGGGCTTGGCCTCGATATAAACACCCCGGTCATAGAGCATCCGGAAGGTGTCGCGCGCGCTGTGGCCGACCGCCAGCACGACATGATCGGCCTGGATGCGTTCGCCGCTGGCGAGCACCACGCCGCGCACCTGGCCGTTGTCGATGTCGAGATCGTCCACCCGGCTCTGGAAGCGGATTTCCCCGCCGAGCGATTCGATGGTCGCGCGCATTTTTTCGACCATGCTGACCAGCCTGAAGGTGCCGATGTGCGGCTTGCTCACGTAGAGGATTTCCGGCGGCGCGCCGGCCTTGACGAATTCCGTCAGCACTTTCTTGCCGTGGTGCAGCGGGTCCTTGATCTGGCTGTGGAGTTTGCCGTCGGAAAAGGTGCCCGCGCCGCCTTCGCCGAACTGCACATTGGATTCCGGATTGAGCTTGCCTTCCCGCCACAGGCTGAAGGTGTCCTTGGCGCGCTCGCGCACCGCCTTCCCGCGCTCCAGAATGATCGGGCGGAACCCCATCTGCGCCAGTATCAGACCGGCAAACAGCCCCGCCGGACCGGTGCCGATCACCACCGGGCGCGAAGCCAGGTTGGCCGGCGCCTGGGCAACGAAGTGGTAGCGGGTATCCGGGGTGAGGGAAAGATGCCGGTCTTTTTTCTGGCGCTTGAGTATCCCCGGCTCGTTTTTCACCTCGACATCCAGCGTGTAGACAAACGTGATCGCCTCCGGCTTGCGGGCGTCATGGCCGCGGCGGGCGATCGAATAGCTGACCAGCTCCTCGGCCGTAATGCCCAGCCGCTTGAGTATGGCGGCCTTGATCGCGCCTTCTGGATGGTCGAGGGGGAGCTTGACTTCGGTCAATCGCAACATGCTGGGTATTCCGGAAAAGTCTCTACGGGGAACGGGCTGATGGGGTGTCATTCTACCCGACCCTGATTTTTCCTACGAGGGCTCTGAAAATGGCCAGCCCGGGAGCGTCGCCACGGCAAACATGACGTAGCAGTCGGCGCAGGGTAAAATAAGCTT
>JAIOJM010000062.1 GCA_019911785.1 Sulfuricella sp.
GGCCAGCACATTGGCCTGGATCGCCGCTCCCAGCGCGACCACCTTGTCCGGATCGAGGTTGTTGAGCGGCTCCTGGCGGAAGAACTGCCCAACCGCGTGCTGGATCTGGGGCATGCGCGTCGCCCCGCCCACCATCACCACCCCCTTCACGTCTTCAGGCTCCAGCCCGGCATCGCGCAACGCTTTGCGGGTGGGCGACAGGGTCTTGTTGACCAGGCTGCTGGTGATATCGATGAAGGTTTCGGAGGTGAGGGTGAGATCCACCATTTCACCGGCGCCCAGTACCGCGGTGATGCGCACCTCGGGACGGAGGGTCAGGTCTTCCTTGGCTTCGCGCGCGCGGGTCAGGAGCAGGCGCGCATCCTGCGGCTTCACGCCGGACAGCTTGGCCTGCTCAAGGATCCAGCAATAGATGCGGTGGTCGAAATCGTCGCCACCCAGCGCGGAGTCGCCGTTGGTCGCGAGTACCTCGAACACACCTTTGGACAAACGCAGAATGGAAATATCGAAAGTGCCGCCGCCCAGGTCGTAAACGGCGTAGACACCTTCAGCCGCATTATCCAGCCCGTAGGCGACCGCCGCCGCGGTAGGTTCGTTGAGCAGACGCAGCACATTGAGTCCGGCCAGCCGGGCCGCATCCTTGGTGGCCTGGCGCTGGGCATCGTCAAAATAGGCCGGCACCGTGATCACCGCCCCCACCAGATCGCCGCCCAGCGCCTTCTCGGCGCGATCGCGCAGCACCTTGAGGATCTCGGCGGACACTTCGACCGGGCTTTTTACGCCGGCCACGGTCTTGATCTGCACCATGCCGGGCGCATCGACGAACTGATAAGGCATGCTGCCGGCATCGGGCAGGTCGCGCAGCCCCCGGCCCATGAAGCGCTTCACCGAAATAATGGTGTTGTGGGGATCCCGGCTTTGCATCGCCTGTGCGGGATAGCCGACATCGGTACTGCCGTCCTCATGGTAACGCACCACCGAAGGTAACAATCCACGGCCATTCTCGTCATGCAGCACGACGCTCATGCCGCTCCTGACCGTTGCCACCAGGGAATTGGTCGTACCCAGGTCTATCCCCACCGCCAGGCGATGCTGGTGCGGCGCGGTGCTCATGCCGGGTTCTGCGATCTGCAACAAAGCCATTATGCGTCCAAAGCCTCCAGCGCGTAGTTGATTTCCTCGCGCAATTTTTCCATGAATTTAAGCTCGCGTACAATTTCCGCGGCCTTCGGGTAATTCTTTTCCTTATCCAGCAAATCAGCCAGCTGGTGCTGCTGCGCCTGAATCTCGGCGCGCAGCTGGCCGCTCAAATGCTCCAGTTCGGGTGCATCCTTGGCCGCCTTGGCCTCGCCGATCGCCTCGCGCCACTCCATCTGCTGCATCAGGAAGGTGGGCGACATCGCCGTATTGGTTTCCTCGTTGATATCGACGCCGTTCAAGTGCAGCAAATAACGCGCCCTGCCGAGAGGCTGCCTGAGTGTCTGGTAAGCCTCGTTGGCCTGCGTCGACCACTGCATCGACAGCCTGCGCTCGGCATCGGAAAGGTGCGCGAACTTGTCAGGATGGATCTGGCTCTGGATGTCGCGATAAGCCTGCTCCAGCTGGATCAGGTCGATCTGGTAGAGCGGCGGGATACCGAACAGCTCGAAATGGTTCTTGCTGAAATCGAAATTCATCGCGTGCCGTTCATGTATGTCTGCCTAGAAGCCGACGCTCTCGCCGCAACCGCACGAGCTCTTGACGTTGGGGTTGTTGAACTTGAAGCCCTCGTTCAGCCCTTCGCGCACGAAATCCAGCTCGGTGCCTTCAAGATAAACCAGGCTCTTCGGATCAACGAGAACCTTCACTCCGAAGCTTTCGAACTGGCTGTCGGTGTCGTTGAATTCATCGGCGAATTCCAGCGTGTAGGCCATGCCGGAACAACCGCTGGTGCGAACGCCCAGTCGCAAACCCACTCCCTTGCCACGTTTTGCGATGTAGTTCTTGATGTGGGTGGCGGCCTTCTCAGTCAGGGTAACTGCCATGCTCTATCTCCTTAATTAGAACAATCCGAACCTTTGCAGGCCGCGGTTTCAACCATCGCGCCATGCTTGGACTTGTAATCGGCCACAGCTGCCTTGATGGCGTCTTCCGCCAGCACCGAGCAGTGAATCTTCACCGGCGGCAACGCCAACTCTTCCGCAATCTGGGTGTTTTTGATGGTGAGCGCCTCGTCCAGGGTCTTGCCCTTGACCCACTCGGTCACCAGCGAGCTGGATGCGATCGCCGAGCCGCAGCCGTAGGTTTTGAACTTCGCATCCTCGATCACCCCGTCCTTGTTCACCTTGATCTGCAGCTTCATCACGTCGCCGCAGGCGGGCGCCCCGACCATGCCGGTGGCAACGCCTTCGTCGTCCTTGCCGAAGGTCCCGACGTTACGGGGATTTTCGTAGTGATCCAAAACTTTTGTGCTGTAAGACATTTCAACCTCTCCTGTAATTAATGCGCCGCCCACTGTACGGTACTTAGATCGATGCCTTCCTTGAACATGTCCCACAGCGGGGACATTTCGCGCAAGCGGCCGATCTTCGCCTTCACCAGATCAATCGCAAAGTCGATCTCTTCTTCAGTGGTAAAACGACCGATAGTGAAGCGGATCGAACTGTGTGCCAGCTCGTCGCTACGGCCCAGGGCGCGCAGCACATAAGAAGGCTCCAGGCTCGCGGAAGTACAGGCGGAGCCGCTGGAAACCGCGAGTTCGCGGATCGCCATGATCAGCGATTCACCCTCGACGAAGTTGAAGCTGATATTGAGGTTGTGTGGCACCCGTTGCTCCATGTCGCCATTGACATGCGCTTCCTCGATTTGCGACAGCCCTTGGTAGAGCCGGTCGCGCAGATAGCGGATGCGCTCGTTCTCGGCGGCCATTTCCTCGCGCGCGATGCGGAATGCCTCGCCCATGCCGACGATCTGGTGCGTCGCCAGGGTGCCGGAGCGCAGCCCGCGTTCGTGGCCGCCGCCGTGCATTTGCGCCTCCAGCCGGACGCGCGGCTTCCTCTGCACGTACAGCGCACCGATGCCCTTCGGGCCATAGGTCTTGTGGGCAGAGAAGGACATCAGATCGACTTTGAGTTTGGCCAGATCAATCGTCACCTTGCCGGTGGCCTGGGCGGCATCGACGTGGAAAAGCACGCCCCTGGCGCGGCAAACCTCGCCCAGGGCGGCGATATCCTGAATCACCCCGATCTCGTTGTTGACCAGCATGACGGAAGCAAGAATGGTGTCGGGGCGCAGGGCAGCCGTGAATTTCTCCATATCCACCAGGCCATTTGTTTCCGGCATGAGATAGGTGACTTCATAGCCTTCGCTCTCGAGGTGGCGCATGGTATCGATCACCGCCTTGTGCTCGGTCATCACCGTGACCAGATGCTTGCCCTTTCCCTTGTAAAAGTGCGCGGCACCCTTGATGGCGAGGTTGTTCGATTCGGTTGCACCCGAGGTCCAGATGATTTCCTTGGGGTCGGCGTTGACCAGCGCGGCAACCTGCTCGCGCGCCGCCTCAACGGCCCTTTCCGCTTCCCAGCCGAACTCATGGGAGCGGCTCGCCGGATTGCCGAATTTTTCGGTCAGGTAAGGAATCATTTGCTCCGCCACGCGCGGATCAACCGGCGTAGTTGCAGAATAATCCAGATAAATTGGTTGCTTAATCATTTTTCACTTCTCCACTTTCCCAATGTTCCTGTTCGCCTCATCCAGTTTAAGCCGCAACCAGCCTTTTCAGCCCGAGAATTTCGCCCTGCAATACCCGCAAAAATCGCTCGATCTGGCTCATTTCATTATCCCTGCCCAAGCTGACGCGCACTGCACACCGCGCCAGCTCACGCTCGACCCCCATGGCCAGCAATACCGGGCTCGGGTCAGTGCCGCCGCTGGAGCAGGCCGACCCGCTCGCCACCGCAAACCCGGCGCGGTCCAGCGCCATCACCAGCGTTTCCCCGTCAATGCCGGGAACAGCAAAATAGCTGGTATTGGCCAACCGCTCGGCGCCATCACCGAACAGCACTGCACCCATGGTCCGCAGCCCCTGGTCCATCCGCTCCCGCATTTGCCGGAGCTTAGGCGGCAGCTCGGTCAGGCGGCTCGCCGCCAGCGCACAAGCCGCACCGAAACCGACGATCGCCGGCACGTTCTCGGTGCCTGCGCGCAACCCCTTCTCATGCTCGCCGCCGGTGATTTGCGGCTTGATATCGAGGCGCTTGTCCAGAACCAGTGCACCCATCCCTTTCGGCCCGTACACCTTGTGCGCGGAAATCGTCATCGCATGGACGTTCAGAGCGGCAAAACTGACCGGCATCTTGCCCAGCGCCTGCACCGCATCGGTATGCACCATTGCGCCCACGCCGCGCGCCAGTTCCGCCACCGCCGCCACATCCTGCACCACTCCGGTTTCATTGTTGGCCAGCATCACCGACACCAGTCCGGTGACCGACTCGCGCAGTGCAGTTTCCACATCATCCATTTCGAGCCGGCCAGCAGCGTCCACCGCCAGCTTCCTCACCTTCCAGCCCTGCTCGCGCAACTCCTGCGCCGGCCGGGTCACGCTCGGGTGCTCCACCGCGCTCACCGCGATCTGTGAAGGCTGGCGCCGCGCCGCCGCACCTTTGATCAGCAGGTTGTTGGCTTCGGTGCCACCGCTGACGAAAACCACCTGCGAAGGATGCGCGCCGACCATGTCCGCCACCTGCTCACGTGCATCGTCCACCGCCTTGCGCGCTGCCCGCCCGTACTCGTGACGACTGGAGGCATTGCCGTAAAGTTCCCGAAAAAACGGCAGCATCGCCTGCAACACGCGCTCGTCGAGCGGCGTGGTGGCGTTGTGGTCAAAGTACGCTGGCAACATCCGCTTTGCTACGTCTCGACACCGCCCGGGTATGGTCTTGTATCTCCGCCACGCCGACCCCACGTTGCTGCGCCACCAGATGCGCCAACGTAACCGATGCCAGATAGTCGTAAATTTTTCCGTTCAGACTGGTCCACAATTCATGGGTCATGCATTCATGCTCGTCATGGCAGTTGCCCAGTCCGCCGCACTGAGTGGCATCCATCGGCTCATCCACGGCCTTGATGATGTCCGAGACCGCGATATCGTCCAGACTCTTGGCCAGATAATAGCCACCGCCGGGCCCGCGTACACTCTCCACCAGTGCATGGCGGCGCAGCTTGCCAAACAGCTGTTCCAGGTAAGACAGGGAGATTTTCTGGCGCTCGCTGATCCCGGCCAGCGTCACCGGTCCGCCGCCCCGGCGTAAGGCCAGATCGAGCATTGCGGTTACCGCGAAACGTCCCTTAGTTGTCAGTCGCATATCAATTCCTTCCCATGAAAATCACGCAGCAACTTTATAATACCTTATTATTTTAGTCAACTATTTTATTCAAATAGTTCGCATCGAACTGATCCTGGGTCGGCGCCAGCGGTTCCATCTCGACCCCCATCTTCTTCAACTGCGCCAGGATCTGCTCGATGCGCTGGTCCAACACCACGGTGTGGTCAAGCAGACCGTGGATCGCCTTGACCACCGGATCGTTCATGTCGGCACTGATGGCATAGGCGGAAAATCCCAGCTTCTGAGCCTTGCTTTCGCGCATTTCCGCTTGGGTCGGATCGATAATTCGCGCCGGAATTCCTACCGCCGTGGCGCCCGCAGGAACATCCTTCACCACCACCGCGTTGGAGCCCACCTTGGCGCCATCGCCGATGAAAATCGGGCCGAGTATTTTGGCGCCTGCGCCGACCACCACCCCCTTGCCAAGGGTAGGGTGACGCTTGCCCTTGTTCCATGAAGTGCCGCCCAGCGTGACACCATGATAAAGCGTCGAATCGTCGCCGATCTCGGCCGTCTCGCCGATGACCACGCCCATGCCGTGATCGATGAACACCCGCCGCCCGATTTGCGCGCCAGGATGGATTTCAATGCCGGTCAGCCAGCGGCCCAGATGGGCGACAAAGCGCGCCAGCCACTTCAGGTTCCAATGCCACAGCCGCCGCGACAAGCGGTGCACCAGCAGCGCATGCACGCCCGGATAAGTGGTCAGCACCTCCCAGGCAGAACGCGCAGCCGGGTCCCGCTCGAACACGACTGATATATCTTCCCGCAAATGATCGAACATCAGGGTACCTCTAAAAATCCAGATTTCATCCCAACTGCTGCGTTGCGGAAAAAATTTCTTGCTTACATATCAATCATATGCGGCGCGGCGAAATTTTTTCCGCGCCTTGCATTTGGGCGAACTCTGAATTTTTAGAGGCACCCAGATCTCGATTCCGAAATATAAGGAAAATATTATATTCCAGACTCCTTTAGTCAACTATGGGTTTTTTCATTTATTTGTGAATTTTTCCACCGAAGTCAAAATCCCGCGCAGGATGCTGACCTCTTCCTTTTCCGGGCGAGCCCGTGCAAACAACC
>JAIOJM010000414.1 GCA_019911785.1 Sulfuricella sp.
CCCCAGTGCGCCGTGTCTCGCGCTTTGTGGAAAAGCCCACGCAGGATGTCGCCAAGGAATACCTTGCCACCGGGCGTTATCTCTGGAATTCCGGCATGTTCTGCTTCAAGGCTGGCGTCATTCTCCAGGAGCTGGAAATTCATGCCCCCCAGTTGCACCAGGCAGCCCTTGCCTGCTGGGAAGCGACCAAAGAAAAAACGGGTCCTAAAGACGGAATGGTAGACATCGATCCGGCCACTTTTACCCATGTGCCTGATATTTCCATTGATTACGCCATCATGGAGCGGTCGGAAAATGTCGTCGTGGTTCCCAGTGATTTCAGCTGGAGCGATATTGGCTCGTGGAGTGCAGTCAGTGATCTGGTTCGCCCTGATGAAGCAGGTAACCGGGTAGTCGGTGAAGCGATTCTGGTGGATACCGAGAATACCTACATCCAGAGCGAGAACCGGCTGGTCGCCGCAGTCGGCCTCGAGCATTTGATCATTGTCGATACCCCTGATGCTCTGCTGGTAGCCAACCGCGATCGTGTTCAGGACGTGAAAAAAGTGGTAGAGCAGTTAAAGCTACAGGCCCACGAAAGCTACAAACTGCACCGCACAGTCTCGCGCCCGTGGGGAACCTACACGGTGCTGGAAGATGGCCCCCGTTTCAAAATCAAGCGCATCGTCGTCAAGCCGGGCGCATCGCTCTCGCTCCAGATGCACCACCACCGCAGCGAGCACTGGATCGTGGTATGCGGCATGGCCAGAGTGGTCAATGGCGAGCGGGAAATTTTCGTCAACACCAACGAATCCACCTTTATTCCCGCCGGACATAAGCACCGCTTGGAAAACCCCGGAATCCTCGATCTTGTCATGATCGAAGTGCAAAGCGGTGAATACCTTGGGGAGGACGACATCGTTCGTTTCGAGGACGTCTACGGGCGTATTGCCCCAGAGGCGCCAGCAGGACTGAGTTGAAGACAACCGAACCCCTCTCGCTCGCCCTGCGCGGCTCCAACACCGAGCCCTTGCTGCGCCTGAATGTGGGAACACGCGGCGATACGCCAGCCGTCACACGGTTCGTGGCCGAAATCGAAGCCCTGATCAGGAATGCCTGATGTGCGGCATGCACCAGCGTGAGTGGCATTGCCGCCACTTCATTCCCCCGCCCATCATTTCATGGCTTGAGCAGTTTCTTACCATGATGAACTTTACCCTCTTGGCCCGAAGCGAAGCAAAATGATAGAATTGAACAAGTTACTCGCTGTCTGGCAATTCCGCTGCTTTGTCCTCGGCAGCGTCCGGCGCGAATTCCAGCTACGCTACCGCGGCTCCATGCTCGGCATTGCCTGGACAGTGCTGCAACCGCTGGCGATGATTTTCGTCTACACCGTCATCTTTTCCGAAGTCATGAAAGCCAAGTTGCCCGGTGTAGAAGGCGCCTTTGTCTATAGCATTCACCTGTGTGCCGGCATTATCACCTGGGGCTTGTTTGCCGAAATTGTCCAACGCAGCCAATCGGTATTTTTGGATAACGCCAACCTGCTAAAAAAGATTAACTTTCCCCGCCTAACCCTGCCATTAATCGTAGTCAGCGGCGCCCTGCTCAACTTTGCAATCATTTTCGGCCTTTTTGCCCTCTTCCTGCTGGTAACCGGCAACTTCCCCGGGTTAAGCATCTTTGCCATCATCCCCTTGCTGCTGGTGGAAATACTCTTTGCCGTCGGGTTGGGCGTTACACTGGGTGTACTCAACGTCTTTTTTCGCGATGCCGGGCAGCTATCCGGGGTGCTGCTGCAATTCTGGTTTTGGGCTACCCCCGTGGTTTACCCCACCAGCATCTTGCCAGAATGGGCCCGTCCGTGGATGAACCTCAACCCCATGTACCACCTTATTGAAGGCTACCAGCGTATTTTTGTCGCACATCAGTGGCCCAACTGGCAAAACCTTGCCCTTGTTGCCATATTGTCAATTGCCATCGCCCTTTACGCCTTGCGTTTGTTTCGTAAGCACGCGGGTGAAATCGTGGATGAGTTGTAATGGGTACCCTGCGCGTCACCAACCTGGGCAAAGCCTACAAAGTTTACCCCACCCGTTTTGCCCGGCTAAAAGAATGGCTCATGCCCTTCTCCAAACCCCGCCATACCGTCAAATGGGTGCTGCAAGACATCAACTTCACCATACAGCCCGGTGAGGCCGTCGGCATTATCGGTGTAAACGGTGCCGGAAAAAGCACCCTGCTTAAAATGCTCACCGGCACCACCCAGCCCACCACGGGCAGTGTAGAAACCACCGGCCGCGTCGCCGCCCTGCTCGAGCTGGGCATGGGTTTCCACCCGGAATTCACCGGTCGGCAAAATGTCTACATGGCTGGGCAATTGCTCGGCATGACAGTTGAAGAAATACGCCAGCTCATGCCGCAAATAGAAGCGTTTGCCGAAATCGGTGATTACATGGATAGCCCGGTGCGGGTGTATTCCAGCGGGATGCAAATGCGCTTGGCCTTTAGTGTGGCAACCGCCAAACGGCCGGATATCCTGATCGTGGACGAAGCGCTATCAGTGGGCGATGCCTACTTTCAGCATAAAAGCTTTGAGCGCATCCGTCAGTTTCGGGTGGAGGGTACCACTTTGCTAATCGTTTCCCACGACAAGCAGGCTATACAGTCTATTTGCGACCGGGCAATTCTGCTTGATGGCGGCGCCTTGGCTAAAGAAGGCGCTCCAGAAGAGGTGATGGATTATTACAATGCTCTTATTGCAGAAAGAGAGAATACAAAAGTAGAGAAAATCGCTTTAGAGGGCGGCAAGGTACAGACAATCTCGGGTACGGGCGAGGCAAAAATCGAATCCGTTTCCCTCGTAAATAAACAGAATGAGCCGGTTGAGTGCGTCAACGTTGGTGAAACGGTAACCCTGAAAGTCGCCGCACAAGCCTGTGCGGACCTGCCCGAACTGGTTTTGGGCTATATGATTAAAGATCGCTTGGGCCAGCCAGTTTTTGGTACCAATACCTACCATCTGGGCTCAAGGCTGGAACAGGTAAGCAAAGGCGATAGAATTAAATATAACTTCACTTTTCCAGCCAATCTTGGTGTTGGCTCATACTCAGTAACGGTTGCCTTGCATGCTTCATATTCACATTTGGCCGCTAATTATGAATGGCGCGATCTCGCGCTAGTTTTTAATGTGATTAATACCAACAAAAATACCTTTAGCGGAACAGCGTGGTTGCCGCCAGAATTCGAGGTGCAACGTGGCTGACAAGGGGTTCTATCGTGCTTTTGAAGATCGATACCGTGGTTCGCGGGAGACCATCAAAGAACGTCTAAAAGTTTATCTGCCATTCATTCTACCCTTTAAAGATCTCAATCCCGACTGCAAGGCTTTTGATTTGGGGTGTGGCAGGGGCGAATGGCTAGAGTTGATGGCCGAAACGGGCTTTATTAATCCGCACGGTGTCGATCTAGATGAAGACATGCTTGCCGCATGTCATGAGCGCGGGTTATCCGTTGCCAAAGCAGATGCAATTACAAGCCTGCAATCGCTACCGGATGCAAGCCATGTTATCGTTAGTGGCTTTCATATTGCCGAACACATCCCATTTGACGCATTACAAGTGTTGGTGCGTGAGGCCTTGCGAGTGCTCAAGCCGGGTGGCCTGCTGATTTTGGAAACACCCAATCCAGAGAATATTATTGTTGGGACCAATAATTTTTATCTTGATCCAACTCACCAGCGCCCACTGCCAATGCAACTGCTTTCTTTCCTTGCCGAGTATTCTGGGTTCGCTCGAACCAAGATTCTGCGCTTGCAGGAGTCGCAAGACCTTCAAGGCATACAGAATGTGGCACTGTCCCATGTAATTAATGGCGTTAGCCCGGATTACGCCATGGTGGCACAAAAAGCGAGCACAGACGACCAGCAGGCATTGTTTGATCTGGTATTTGATAAAACGTACGGTATTTCGCTAGAAACGCTTTCATCGCGTTATGAAGCTGGTATTCAACAGCGCTTTGCTGAAATCGAAGACAGGGTACTAATTTTGTGGCGGATTGCTGCGCCGTTACGCGTTATCTTTAGCTTATTGCGTAAAGCCAGGAATGCTATAAGCAGCAAATAACTTTCTGTATGCTAACTTGAATGTACAAGCGTCACCCCTCATAGCGAAATCAAAAGATATGGAAAGAAAAAATTTGATTTTTATTGAATGCGGGACAACTATGTCATCGCATATAAACACCGGTATTCAGCGAGTAGTTCGCAATATTGTCGAACAGGCAGGAAGCGTATCTGGAGAATTGGGAATGCATTGCTACTTTGTCGAATTCGCCAATAACGGATTTCTGGAACTATCAGATCAATCTGTAGCCGCTACGAGCAAGGTTAAATTGTTCTTGATGGCTATTGATCAAATTATTGGCGCCATAGCACCAAAGCGGATTTACTACGGCTTAAGGAATCGAATAAAAAGCTGGGTTAAAAGGCTGACCCGACGAAATGCCGGCAGGGATATTTATCAAATTCTGGATAGCTGGCAGCAAAAGCCAAAAGACAAGTCTGAACAAATCCCCGACCGCCCGATATTACTTCTCCTTGATTCAACATGGGATACAAAGATGTGGGAAGCAGTGGATCGGTTTCGTAGTAAGGGAGGGCATGTGTGTGCGGTATTGTATGACCTGATCCCTTTTACCCATCCAGATACGATAGCAGAAAGCACCCGTATTGCGCACACGCAGTGGTGGGCTGAAGCCCCCTTGCACGTTGATTCAATTATGTGTATTTCGCGATCGGTGCGGGATGATTACTTGGCTTGGCAAGAGCGGCAAAAGCTAGCGCGAAAACTCATGCCAGAAAAGGTTGGGTATTTTTACCTAGGAGCCGAGTTGAAGCAAAATGACCCAGTAATTCAGATATTGTCTTCATCCGTGCCAACTTACTTGGTTGTGGGCTCCTTGGAACCAAGAAAGAATCACGCCCTAATCCTCGATGCGTTTGAGCAATTATGGCAGCAGGGACATGAGGTAAATCTGGCTATTGTGGGAGCATTTGGCTGGAAAAGTGAAAAATTGCTCACCAGAATACAGAATCATCCCGAACATGGGCATAGATTATTCCTGATCAGAGATGCCTCAGACCGTGATTTAACAGCATTGTACGATAAAAGCGAGGCGCTCATTATTGCATCATTGGCAGAAGGCTTCGGCCTGCCTATCGTTGAAGCGTTTCAGCGCGGAACTAAAGTGATTTGCAGTGATATTCCTGTTTTTAGGGAAATAGCCGGTGATCAGGCTGTTTATTTTGACTTGGCGAGTCCTGCGTCACTTGCGAGCAGGGTTACTGAAAGTGCTGAATCGCTGGGAAGGGACACAACTCAACAGCGGAATGTCACAATGAAGTGGATAACATGGAGAGAAAGCACAGTGCAGCTGTTATCCAGGCTTCAGGGCGTTAGCCATTATAGTCATCAACAGGATGAAACCCGCTGAGGATCGTTAATGCCGCGATAATAAGTTTTCTTCAACCATCTGAAGAACAGGCGTGTGTTGTATAAGGGATGTTTCAGAGCATGACGATACGAAAATTTATAACGCCCAAGTTTACTGAGGTAATGGTACCCATCGTGGTGATCACGGCCTTTTTAGTGTATTTCTTCAGGCCGTGGGATTTAAATGTGAAAATTCCATTCAGTTATGATGGAGACGCATTGTTGCAGTTAGTTGCAATAAAAATAATGATAGAAAGCGGGTGGGTATTTTTTAGTTCGCAACTTGGTGCGCCATTCGGGATGAATTTTTTTGATTTTCCGGGTGCGGATGGGTTGTTACTTATCTTGCTTCGATTTTTGACTGTTTTTTCTGGCAATCAATCCATTGTTTTTAATATATTTTATATCCTCGGATTTGCATTAATATTCTTTTCTGCTTTTTGGTCCTTTCGTCAATTCAAAGTGACAATTTGGTTGTCATCAGCCGGTGCGTTAATTTACACATGCTTTCCTTATCATTTCCTTAGGGGGGTGAACCATCTATTTCTTTCGACTTATTTTATTGTTCCTCTGTTAATTGTTGTAGCCATGAGTATTTATCCTGGCTGTGATAAAACAAATCCTATACCGCTTAAGAAATTACGGCTCTCGCACTTTTTTATATTATTGGCTGGCGGAATGTGTGGTGTTTACTATGCCTTCTTTGGAATTTTGACTATTGGTATAACCGGCATTGTTGGCGCAATACAGCAGAAAAGCCTTTCTTTTCTACGAAATTCAATTTTTGCAATTCTTATAATCACTACGGGAGTGTCTGTAAATTTGGCGCCCACAATCTGGTATCACGCCGTTGAGGGCGTGAACAAGGAAGTCGGGCAGCGTAGTCCAATTGAAAGTGAAATTTATGGTTTGCGTATGACCCAATTATTATTGCCAATTTGGGGGCACCATAGCGCAAGAATGGCTAATGTCACTCGCCGTTATCAAGAGCACATAGTCGTAACAGAGGCCACTTCAAGTGCGCTTGGGCTTATCACTGGCGTAGGTTTTATCTTCCTTTTGGGATCGATATTTCTTGGCCGCAGTTTATCCCCCGATTACCGCATAAAAGTATTAGCTAAACTAAATTTGGCGTCCTTTCTCTTTGCAACAATAGGAGGAGGAGGGGTGTTGTTTGCACTGATAGTAATGCCGGAATTTCGTGGACTAAATCGAATTAGTATCTTTATTGGCTTTTTTTCCCTTCTGGGCGTTTTAATTTTAATCCAATCTTGGCTAGACAAGTGGTTCTCAGTAAATCAGCTTGCCAAGCACATGCTGGCTCCACTTGCTATTCTGCTTATGCTTGTAGCTATATACGATCAGGTGCCAGCAGGTGCCCGTGGCCAGAATCCTGCTATAGAAAGAGCATTTCGTGAAGATGCGATTTTTATTTCTCAAATCGAGGCTACCGTTCAACCTGGCGCCATGATCTATCAATTGCCATATTTACCATTCCCTGAAACAGCACCACTGCATGATGAAGGATATAACGGGTTACTTCGCCCCTATTTACACTCTACAAACTTGCGTTGGAGCTATGGCGCCATGAAAGGGCGGATGGGGGATGCATGGGTTAAAGAAGTGGAAAAACTGCCTATTGGTGAAAAATTGAAGGCTCTGGAAGCTACAGGATTTGAAGGCGTGTATGTTGAACGACGTGCATACAAGGATCATGGACTGGCCATAGAGAGTCAGTTGAAACAGCTGTTACCCGCGCCTCCTTTGGTGAGCCCCAGTGGAAATAACGCCTTCTATCGGCTGAATCCAGCGAAGACGACCTCATTGCAACCGTCATTGGCTTTTACTCCGGGACCCGGGTTCTATGGCTGGGAAGTGGCCGATGGTGGGCGCTCCTGGGTTTGGGGAAACAGTAAGGCTGAATTGCTATTGTTTAATTTTGGTGAGCACCCAAAAAGAGTAGTGCTACGTGCGGGTTTGTCTTCACCGAACTCAGGCAAAGTGGTTCTTCGAGGAGCGGGAGAAGTTAGCGAAACCATCAGACTGTTGCCCGGACAGGATGTTTTGTTAGATAAGGAATTCATGCTTAAGCCGGGTAAAAATATTCTTGTTTTTGAAACAGATCGCTCGGCCATAAAAATATCCCCTGATCCGCGCGATCTTGCGCTCCGGCTTACCCAACCTGTGCTGGAGCTCGCAAAAGATTGATGCCAGCATGAATGGTTTTAAATCTAACATGCCGGGGCAGCGATCCATCTTTATACGGCGCTTTGGGTCGAGACTGAGTTTAGTTAGCCCATGGCTGGCGCTTGTTCTGGCTTTAGTGCCTTATGCCTACTCTGGCTTTTATTTTGATGATGTTTTTAATAGCTCTGTTAAGGGCTGGTCAATATTTAACGGTCAATCTGTCTGGCAGTTAGTGATACAGCAGTTGCGAGTTTGGCTCCTGGAAAATGGAAGATTCTTCCCTCTTGCAATAATCACGGGTTATCCGATATGGGAAATTAACGATACGCTCGTTAAATACCGAATCATGCATTTGGCATTTATTTTGGCGAATGCATTTGTTTTATATCGCTTACTTGTGGGTCTGACGCAGAATCGTTGGCTTCCATCTCTGGTCCTACTTTGCGTCCCGATGGTTTTTCAATTTAATCCAAGATGGGACCCGATCACCAGCTTTGGCCCCCTGAATCAGCTGGTACTACTACTTGTTTTGGCAGCGTGGCTATTCTTGCAAAACTTTTTCAGTACGGGTCGCCGCCATTTTATGGTAATGGCGCTACTAACCCAGTTCCTGGCTTTGTGTACCTATGAAGTGGCTTTGGTTGTGTTGCCTGGTATGCTTGCCATTGCTCTGGCGTATAGAACTGCGAAGCCCATTGAAAGCAGGCGTGCAATACTCCTTAGCATGGCAGTGGCTAGCGTGTATTTGCTCATCTACTTGGCTTTTTCAATGTTGAGAACTAGCGTATATGACGGCGTCTATATTGAAAAATATAGCATCATTCCGACATTTGCTGCACAGTTTGCATCGGCATTTCCTCTTGCATTTTTGCACAATAATCTTTTACAGATTTCCTACCCAAAGGGCGGGGTGTTGGTGTTTTTCTTAGGCTATTTCCTGACTGCAGCGGCCGCAGTTGCATTAAAAAAATATGATATTTCCAAAGAAAAGTACTCGTCGCGCAGGGAGCATGAGTGGATCATCTGGGCGCTTGCTGCCTGCTTGATGCTTGTGCCCTCGCTACTTGTAGCCATTTCGGGGAGGTATCAGCGTATCGTCACCTATGGCGACCCTTATATTATTGTATATATGCAATATTGGGGCGTGGCTATAGTGATGGCATTGGGGCTGCAAAGGCTGCTACAGGCGGCAGCGCTAAGGCGCGGCTGGGTGGTTGGTGTGGTCGTGCTGGTTGCTCTCGTCAGCGCAATAACATCAAGCGCAAACCTCGGGCGAATTAAGGATGTAAATGGCGACTTTCTTGAACCACGAGTCCGCATGGAACGACTGATTGAGCAAGGATTTCTTGACTCGCTACCCCCGAACAGTAATCTGGTGGTTGACTCTCCCTACCTGTGGGAATCTGCAGACGAAACAATCTGTTCCTCGTTTTTCAGTCTTTGGGCGAAGCGACCAGTCCATTGCATTCCGGCTGATCTTATTGCCAAAGGGTACGATATGACAAAATGGGATCCAGCCACAACCTATGTCTTACGGCGTATCAAGGGCGTAGATTTGCCAGATGGTGTTGAACTGCTTGGAGAGCGTAATAAAATTGTGGCAAGGTTTACGGAACAGGGTTCGAATATTGTCAGAAAGAATCTAGAAGGTTCGGGGTTGGTGTTGGGGCCAATGCTGGGTGAGGGGTTTTACGGCTGGGAACCGACTGGTGAGAAACAATGGGCTTGGTCAAATGGAAACGCCGAGTTATTATTTTATAATCTTACTCGCCAGGCTCAGCTAGTTAAGCTGCATATGAGCCTGCAGTCGCCAATAAATCGCAATATCAAAGGCCGAGTTGGCGGCGTGGTTGTGTTTGACGTTTCCGTTTCTTCAGTAGAAGACAAGAGTGTCGATTTGGAATTTGAGATTTCGCCTGGCAGATCGGCGCTTTCCATCACAACGGCTGAGCCTCCGGTTAAGCTGTCACAAACGGATACTCGGGACTTTTCTTTCCGTATAATGGGGGTGGTTGTTGAATAATTGTGATTAAATTTAGGATGATAGCGGAGAAAAAATGAAGGCTGTGATTCTGGCCGGTGGGCTTGGCACGCGTATTAGCGAGGAAACCTCTACTCGACCAAAGCCTATGGTTGAAATTGGTGGCAAACCGATTCTCTGGCACATCATGAAAGTCTATTCGGCCCATGGCATCCATGATTTCGTTATCTGCTGCGGCTACAAGGGTTATGTGATCAAAGAGTATTTTGCCAATTACTTCTTGCACATGTCAGATGTCACTTTCGATATGCAACACAACAAGATGGAAGTACATCAACATAATGCTGAAGCATGGCGCGTCACACTGGTTGATACTGGCGAGGACACCATGACTGGTGGCCGCTTAAAGAGGGTGCAGCCGTATTTGGATGAGGAAGATTTTTGCTTCACTTATGGTGATGGCGTGGGTAACGTGGATATCACCAAACTGGTCGCGTTCCATAAAGAGCAGGGCACCTTGGCAACTTTGACCGCAACCCAGCCACCGGGACGGTTTGGAGCGCTGAATATGGAGCAGCACAAAGTCATCAATTTTCAGGAAAAACCCCAAGGCGATGGCGGCTGGATCAACGGCGGTTTTTTTGTGCTCTCGCCCAAGGTACTGGATTACATCGAGGGCGACCAGACGCTCTGGGAGCGCGATCCAATGGAAAGATTGGCTGCCGAAGGTCAAATGTCAGCCTATCTCCATCATGGCTTCTGGCAGCCGATGGATACCCTGCGCGACAAGAATCACCTGGAAGAACTCTGGACAAGCGGAAAGGCTCCCTGGAAAAAATGGTAATCGACGCATCTTTCTGGGCGGGGAAAACCGTATTTCTCACCGGTCATACTGGTTTCAAGGGGGGCTGGTTATCCTTGTGGCTTCAGGATCTAGGCGCAAAAGTCGTCGGCTACTCACTGCCGCCACCCACCAACCCCAGCCTGTTCGAAGTGGCGCGGGTAGCTGATGGCATGACAAGCATCGAAGGCGATATCCGGGACTTGGCGCGGCTTGCTGCCGCCATGGCCGAGCATCAGCCGGAGATCGTTATCCACATGGCAGCCCAACCCCTGGTGCGTTATTCCTACCAGAACCCGGTGGAGACCTATTCCACCAACGTGATGGGAACAGTCAACCTGCTGGAGGCCGTGCGTCAAGCGGGCTCCGTAAAGGTGGTGGTCAATATTACCAGCGACAAGTGTTACGAGAACCGTGAGTGGCTCTGGGGCTACCGCGAGAACGAGCCCATGGGGGGCTATGATCCCTACAGCAGCAGCAAGGGATGCGCGGAACTGGTTGCCTACGCCTACCGGAATTCCTACTTCAACCCCAAGGAATTCGACCGCCACGGTGTGGCGTTGGCATCGGTGCGGGCGGGCAACGTGATCGGTGGTGGCGATTGGGCGGAAGATCGGCTTATCCCGGATATTATGCGCGCCATCACCCAGGGCAAGCCGGTACATATTCGCAACCCCCACGCCATCCGGCCCTGGCAGCATGTGCTGGAGCCGCTGGCCGGCTACCTGCTGCTGGCGCAAAAGTTGTGGGAGGCGGGGCCCGCTTATGGCGAAGGCTGGAACTTCGGGCCGAATGACGAAGATGCAAAGCCTGTGTCATGGATTGTGGAGCGCCTGACCAAAACATGGGGTGAAGGCGCGAGCTGGGTGCTGGATGGCGGTGACCATCCTCATGAAGCGCATTATTTAAAACTCGATTGTTCAAAGGCTAAAGCGCGTCTGGATTGGCAGCCGCGCTGGCATCTCGATGATGCGCTGAGTGCAATTGTTGACTGGCATCATGCGCATAGGGCAGGGAAAGACATGCGTGAAATAACGCTCCGGCAAGTCGCTACATACAACGTCTAACTGCCAAGCCGGATTGTGAATTAAAACAAGTAGGGGTTTGTGTGAACAAAGAAGCGATAAAACAACAAATATTTGACTTGGTTGAGCAATACAGTGCGCTGCACTTTGCTGAAAAATCATTCATACCTGGCGAAAGCGTCATTCCTCCTTCCGGCAAGGTACTCGGCGCGAGTGAACTGAAGAATATGGTGGATGCCTCTTTGGATGGCTGGCTTACTACCGGCCGTTTTAATGAAGCGTTTGAAAAGCGATTCGCCGATTTTGTTGGTGTACCGTATGCGCTCACTACCACTTCCGGCTCATCCGCCAACTTGCTGGCATTTACGGCGCTGACTTCCCACAAGCTGGGTGATCGTGCCCTGAAACCAGGGGATGAAGTCATCACCGTGGCCGCCGGATTCCCGACCACGGTCAATCCCATGTTGCAAAACGGCATGGTTCCGGTATTTGTGGATGTGGATATTCCCACTTACAACATCGACCCGCAAAAAATCGAAGCAGCGGTCACCGAACGGACTCGCGCCATCATGGTTGCACACACCTTAGGCAACCCGTTCGATCTGGATGTGGTCATGGCCGTGGCTCGCAAGCACAATCTCTGGGTCATCGAGGACTGCTGCGACGCACTCGGCTCGCGTTACAAAGGCCAGCATGTCGGCACCTTCGGCCACATCGCCACTTGCAGTTTCTACCCTGCGCACCATATCACCATGGGGGAAGGGGGCATGGTATTCACC
>JAIOJM010000415.1 GCA_019911785.1 Sulfuricella sp.
GCGCAGGTGCGAAACCACCAGCATCCGCGCTGCTTCCACATCGTTGTCGCGCTTCAGCCGCAGCGCCAGTTCGTGCTCTTCCTCGGCGCTCAGCACCGGCATCGCCTTGACCGACTGGATATAGCTCTCCAGACTGCCGACTGCGGAAGGAATGGAGATGGCTAACAAAGCATTCGTCATGAGATTATTCCTCCAATTTTTTTATTCTAGCACTCGGGGAATGAGAGTGCCAAATAGTCGGGAAAGTTCGGCGCATTCCAGTGCGTGGAAGAGGCAATGCCCGACTAATGTTGTCAACTATAGCAATCCATAGGAATATTAGTCAATAATTATATTTGAAAATTTCTTCAGGCTTGATTTGCCGTTGGCACGGAATTTACGCTCTGGGCTCGATTCGGCTTAAATGCCTTCCCACCGCCAGAAATGCGCCGAGCCAGCCGAGCAGGGAGGCAAACAGCAGCAGGCCGAGTATATCGCCAGTGCCCAGTGGGAGCAGGCGAAATTGCGCGGCGTAGAGTTTCGCCAGGTCGGCTATGCCGACGTTGAGCAGTTGCAGGCCAAGACTGACGATGAGCCAGGCGGCGAGACCGCCGCCCAAGCCCTGAAGTACTCCATGGTAAAGGAAGGGGCGGCGGATGAAGGCATCGGTTGCACCGATCAGCGTGCTGATCTCGATTTCTTCGCGCCGCGACAGGATTTGCAGGCGGATGGTATTGCTGGTGATCACCACCAGGGCAAAACCGAGCAGGACGGCAAGAATCAGGGTGACGTCGCGACCGAGGCGCAGCATGGCGTTAAGGCGCTCTGCCCAGGCGGTGTCCAGCAGTACCTTGTCCACTTTGGGCAACTTCATCAGATCGTTGCGCAGATTTTCGAGCTCAGCAGGGTTGATGCTTTTGGGTTCGATCACGAAGGCGTCCGGCAGCGGGTTCCGTTCCAGCCCCGCCGCCACGTCGACCAGCCCGGTGCTTTGCAGCAGCTCCTGCAACGCCTGGTCGCGCGGGATGAAGCGGAATTGTTCGATGGCATTGAGCTCCTTCAGCCGCGACTCGACCTGCCTGGCGCTGTCGGCATCTGCGCCAGGGGACAGGAATACGGTGATCTGGGGCTCCAGTCTGACGTTGCCGGCAACAAGCTTGATGTTTTCGATCAGCGTATACAGGCCGAGCGGCAGGCTGAGCGTGACGCCAAAGACGATCACGGCGAGCAGGCCGGAAAAAGGCGCACGGGCGAAGCGGCCGAGGATCAGCCCCAGGGCGAGGCGGTGCTGGCTGAGCCAGTTGATCATATTAGCTCTCCCTGCTTCAGGTGTAACACCCGGCTGCCGTAGCGTGCGATCAGCGACTCGTCATGGGTGGCGATCAGGAGGGTGACGCCGACCTGGTTGAAGGATTTGAACATTTCCATGATTTCGCCGGCATAATCGGCGTCGAGATTGCCGGTGGGCTCGTCGGCCAGCACGATGGCCGGGCGGTTGACGATCGCCCGAGCCACGCACAGGCGCTGCTGCTCGCCGCCGGAAAGGGAAATCGGGTTCGCCCTTTCCAGTCCCAGCAACTTCACCTTGTCGAGCGCGGCGCGGGCGCGCTTCATGCTCTCGGCGCGCGGCAGACCGGCGATATCCAGCGGCAGGATGACGTTTTCAAGCACGTTGCGGTCGTAGAGCAGCTTGTGATCCTGGAAGATCAGGCCGAAGTTGCGGCGCAGGAAGGGGACGGCGCTGCGGCGCAGCTTGCCGATGTTCTGGCCGCTCACCACCACGCTGCCGGACGAGGGCTTCTCGATTGCGGCCACCAGCTTCAGCAAGGTGCTCTTGCCAGCGCCTGTTGGCCCGGTGATGAAGGCCATCTCGCCGGGCTCGATGGTGAAGCTGAGATTTTTCAGCGCCTCATGGCCGCCAGGGTAGCGTTTGTAGACTTGGCTGAAGCTGATCATTTGGTTCGTTTCATAGCGTTTTTGTAAACAGCATTGCGCTCGCACTTGCCGACCGCCACGACCAACACCACAATTTCCATGTCCCGCACTTTGTAGACGAGGCGGTAGCCGTTGCTTTTGAGCTTGATCTTGTAGCAGTCGGCCATGCCGTTCAGGCGGGCGGAAGGAATTATCGGCGATTCTAGTCGCTCAGCCAGTTTTGTCTTGAACTGCTCGCGAACGGCGGAGTCGAGTTTCCCCCATTCCTTGAGCGCCGACTCGACGAACTCCAGCTTATAGCTCATCGAGCGTAATCTTCACGCGCGGTTCATTTTCTCGTTCCTTGACCAGTTGCGCCAGTTCCGCATCCTCCAGTTTATCCATCAGCGCTTCATAGGCAGCAACGGGTACAAGATAGGCGGTCGGTTTGTTGTGGTTCAGGATCACGACCGGGAAGCCCTCGGACTGCTCCAGTACGGCAGTCGGGTTCTTTTTCAGTTCGGTGATGCTGACTGAGGCATTGGCGTAAACAGATTCCATGGTGGGATATCCAGCAGTGGGTTGCTTGAATTATAAATACTGGTTTGTAAAAAGACAACAAATATAGAGCCAAATATGGATCATAATTAGGTTTATATCCAACAGGCTGTTGGACAATTGCTGGATCAGGCCAGCGCCAATGCTTTTTGCGAGATTTGGAAGGCGGTGCGGATGAAGTGGGAAGAAACGGTGTAGGCATCGCGGGAATAGGCCTTAAGTCTGCGTGGCATACTGGAGCCGAGGCATTTCACCATAGCCAATATTCTGATTGGTGGTGAGAAACAAGTCAGCCATTCAGCCAGGCTGATTTCCTTTTCGCAACGTTCCCAATAACAACATCCCTTTTTCAGTCAGCCGATATTGTTGCAAACGACTATTGGGCTTATCGGGCAACGTGTATTCCAGGGTTTGATCGTTCAGCAACACACGTATGACCTGATTCAGATGACCGGAAATTTCTTTCTGCCCCAACGCACTTGAAATGGCCGATTTTGATAGCGGCCCTTGAATCAACAACCTCAGCACCCGCAACTCTATCGACTCTGGCTGTGACTCTGGCTGCGACTCTGGCTGCGACTCTGGCTGCGAGGCGGCGACTTGTCCGCCCTTGCGCCAGATCGTCGTTACAAATCCATCCGACACCGTGAATTGTGGCTCGGGCAGACCCACTTCGCGGCAGCGGCGAATCATGTCGCCCGTGCCCGTCCCCATGCGCTCGATGTATTTGGTGAGGTAAAGCGGCTCCGCCAATTGCGGATTGCCCGGCACGGAGCCATGCGGATGGCGCAACTTTTCCAGTGTCAGCGATGGCGGCAAACCGCCGGGGTTCCACACCTCCAGCCGGTCGGCAAACAACATCACCTGCACGCTGCCGTTGCTGGTGTAGTCGCGGTGCGCCACGGCATTGACGATAGCCTCTGCCACCACTTCTCGGGGAATTTCGTAGGCCACCGGCACAGCTACGCCAGCTTCGCGCGTCCCCACCCAAAGATTGATTTTGGACATCACAAAATCCACCGCCTGATCCACCAGATCGAACACCGTCCCCTTGTATACCTGATATGACGGAATCGGCTTGGCCACCTCCAGCCCGTGGAAGTGTGCGCACTTCACCTCGGAAGAAATCAGAAAGCGTTGCGGCTGCCGCCCAAACAAAAGCATCGCGGCATTCGTGGGGCGGCCAGAATCCAGCAAATTCAGATGCGTTAGCAACTCGCCCGGCGTGGCCTCCTCCGGCAGCGGAAACCCCCGTGCAAGACGGGCACGGCGTAGAAATATCGCCATGCGCTCCTCATCCAGATCAGCCAGCGTGGCATTGCGGCACGGTGCCGCATCAAACGGCCCATTGCGAATCAGCTCATGCACTTCCAGATATT
This sequence comes from Sulfuricella sp., assembly GCA_019911785.1. The sequence continues at coordinate 3,831 of JAIOJM010000415.1, forward strand.
GCACCAATGCTGCATATAGCCCGGCAACCAGCTCCGATGTGCTGGCATAGCGGCGGCGGATCAACTCATTCCCCACGCGCCCGATCAACGCCTGCATCTTGGGGTGGCGGCAGTGATCGTCCGCGCCCCTCACAAAAATCAGGCGGGTCTTGTGGTGCGCAGTGGCATGGGCAAATTCCCGTTCGGTGGGCGAAACACCTTCAGCATCTTCATAGCCATATTCGTCGCCAAACAGCCCGACGTAAATATCGCACCCTGCCACCTCATCCAGGTAAACCTCATCGGCACGACGATCCGCCGCAGGCACATCCTCAAACAAAAACGGCTCGAAAAAACGGTGCATCAACGCATCGTTGCGCAACCAATCGCGCAGCGCGATACGGTCTGCAGAGAACTCCTTCTGAACGCTGCTGATAAAAATACGCAACGGTTTCATGACAGGCGAACCTTTCCGGCGAGCAAGTTGTGCATCATGTGCAGTCACTCATATTTTACTGACTTCGACGCGGATGTTACCTATCTCGGCTTCGGAATGCGACTGAGATATGGGTCGTAATGCATCGGTACTCACGGGGCAGCTCCTCCGATAGCGATTGGTGCGGGTCCGGGGCACTTCGACTTGATGAACTCGAACATTGGGCGAAAGACCTCGAAGCAGGCGGCATCCAAGGTCGGTACAAAATTCTTGGCAAACGAAACCTTGTCACCAACGAATTCGACTATTTCACCACCACCAGAGGTTGCCTTCTTTTGATACCACTTCCCGAGCAAATCTTCTCTGTAGAAAAGCAATTCAATCGGTAAATGGGATTCGGAGCCTTTACCCCAGGGCTTTCCGGTTGAATCGAGAACCTGTCGTTTCAGTGCTTCAACATTGGGTACGGGTAACAGGATTGCATAGTGGCATTTGCACGTAAGCTGCTTCGATAAACCCTTGTATGGATCGGCTTCCAGATCACAGGTCTTCTTGAGCCCGTTCCAGTCATCAAATGCCTCATCGAAGTCAAATAGGGCAAACATTGTTCGAGCAGGAAAATTTACCTCCAACTCGTTACGAGAAAACAGGTTTCTCAAAAACACTCTATCGAATGCGCTCTGAACCTCAAATCCGCACGACACGGCCGGGAACAACTTCGCCCAAGCAGCTTCAATAATCATTTCATCGGTGATGCCCTCGGTGAAAAGCACAGGCCCCTTTGTGTTCTTCAGGACATGATTGATGCTCAGACGAGCTTCGCTTTCCGAGAAAGAAATAAGCCCCCCAGAAAGAGACTTGATGACATCAGTCCTACTGACCTTGGTCACCACAACCCTGTTGTCATCGAGGTCGAAAAGGTTGATGAAGCTGTCATCGGCAGTGGTGATCGTCGATGCGCTATGGCTGCTCATCAGCACATGGTTATTCTTGGCGCCCGCATCGGTAATCTCGAACACCTGCCGCAAGAATTCAAACTGCCATTCCGGGTGGAGAAACGAGTCCGGCTCGTCGAGCAGAGTGAGGCAGTTACGGTCTTTGAATAGCTCGACGATGGAGTAGATGTAGACCGACTGGAACTGGCCATCGCTGAAATGAGCGATGGTGGCGTCGAGACCGCTGGCAAGCGTGAGCGGGATGGAGATGTCCGCCAGCATGCCCAAGGTTTTCAGGTTGTCGAACTGCCGGAAGTTGTCCGTGACCGAATCAGCGGCAAAGCGCTGCCGAACAAGATCGATATTGATCGGAATCTGATAGCGATCATCGGCAGCGCTGTACACGTTGCCATGATTGAACTCGCCTTTGACGCAGGTGACCAACTTCTCCAGAAAATCACGCGTGATGCCATCCGCGCCCCAGTAATGGGTGCGCGAATCGAAAAGCTCGATGCCGTCAGCGCCTAGTGCCTTCAATCTGCCGTTGGCAAACAAGGGGCGTTTAAGGGCTAGCTGCATGTCAGCGCCAACGCTGGCCACCCCCAACTTCTGGCAAATGAACTGTCGCGCCTTGTTATCAGCGGGCTGCATCAACAACACCGCCAACAGCAGTTGCTTGTACTCGGCGCCAATGCCAATAAAACGGCGGCTCTCGTCGGGGTTGGCACCTTTGATTCGCTTACGAAAGTCATCTTCGTAGCGCTGCACCAAGTCGGCCACGGTGTCGTTGTGGCCGGAATAGTAGATCAGCACATTATCTGGCAGCTGGGTCTGGCCGATGGTGGCGCGCGCCTTGCCATTGATGCTGAACTTTCCTGCGCTCCAGGCTATCTCGGTTTCCTTGCCGCCGATTTCATACTTGATGGCGTACTCGAAGTCGGGGTCGGTCTTCTCTTTGTCGTATTCGTAGACGTGGCGAAAAATTTCAATCAGCGCTTCAAACAGATTCGACTTGCCACTCCCGTTCTTGCCGACAAACACATCGATGAAGCTCGCGCCGTCGAAACTCAGCGTGAAGTTCTTGAGGTTTTTGTACTGGCTGACGAAGACTGATTTCAGGCGCATGGCAACCGACTCACATCTGCGCCATCACGGCATTGAGCAAATCGGATTGCTTCTTCGCGGCGGCATCAAACTGGCGTGACAGCGTTTCGCACTGTGCCATCAGTTCAGCAACCTTGGCGACGATACGATACTGCTCTTGGAGAGGAGGGAGTGGAACAACTTGGTTAATAACAGTCGTTGTATTCAGTTCGATTTGATTTGTCGTCCCGGATGCATTCTCTTCGATCCGGTCTTGTATAGCGGGACTCATCAAATAGCCAAGTACGAATTCATTGCAAAGCCCGATCAACCGAACAACAGTGACGTGAGAGTCAGCAACAACCTTCTCGAACTCACAGAGTTCATCGTTATAGATGTTGATTCGACCAATTGTTCCTGTACCAGTAGAGTTCCAAAGTAAATCACCAGCCTGGATGAATCGTTCATCTTGATACTTGTCGAGCGTGGTCGGATCTACAAATCGAACGACGCTTTTATCAAACCCACTCCACTGTATGCACTTTTGCGATATCACCGGAATTTTCTTGGCTTCGGAATAGACCGGCCCCTTTCCTCTTTGGACGTATTCCGAGATTTCGCCAAGACGCACCCACGCCCATCCAATTGGAAGAGAAAAAAGAACTTCTTCAGTTCTGATCTCCGACAGTGGTTTAGGCGCTTTGATCTTGCCTTCCTTAGCGAGCCGGTTTCTCTTGGCGACAATATCATTTAGCAATTCTCTTGCGGGCTGATCATTCGGGTTCTGTGGAACCAGTTTGCCTTGCACAGCCAGCGAAAGAATCAATTCGCGCAGTTTCTTGATGCCATCTGGCGCAGTAAAGGCTGCATCAAAGTATTGCTCAAGAATCCCCCTTTCATTACCGCTGAGTGCTCGCGTCAACTCATCTTTAACGGCTGTTTGTGCGGTGGTGAGTTGGCGGGATATTTCCAGGTACTCCTGCATCAGTTCAGTCGGCGCACCGTGATTCACAGCCACTTCGTGTGGATTCTTGCAGTCAAGGTTGTAGTTGCCAGCAACGATGTCCTTGGCGGGCACCTTCCATGCATACTGGTTAGATTTGCGGCCTTTACGCGTGGCACCACCCCACCATTTTTTCTCAAGGCCGAACTCGTCGATGGTTAGGGGCTTGGAACGAGAATATGACTTGTAGCCCTCTGGGTAGGGGTGCTCGAAGAACCACACGTCCTGCGTCGGGGTGCCCTTTTCAAAGAAAAGCACATTGGTGGCAATGTTGGTGTAGGGAGAAAAAACACCCTTGGGCAAGCGCACGATGGTATGCAGGTTGAACTCTTCCAGCAGCTCGCGCTTGAGGTTGGTCTTAGTGCTTTCGCCGAACAGGAAGCCGTCAGGCAGCACCACGGCAGCGCGGCCGGTGTCGTGCTTCAGCAGGTGCATGATCAGCGCCATGAACAGGTCGGCGGTTTCGCGCGTCTGGTATTTGCGCGGGAAATTGTTCTCGATGCCGTCTTCTTCCATGCCGCCAAAAGGCGGATTGGTAATGATGATGTCTACCCGGTCCTTGGGACCGTAGTCCTTGAGCGGGCGGCTCAGTGTGTTGTCGTGGCGGATATTGCTGGGCACGTCGATGCCGTGCAGCATCATGTTGGTCATGGCCAGCATGTGCGGCAGCGGTTTCTTCTCCACGCCGCGGATGCTGGCTTGCAGGGTGTTGCGATCTTCGTTGTTTTTCACCTGATGGCCGAGGTGTTCGATGGTGCAGGTGAGAAAACCGCCGGTGCCGCAGGCCGGGTCAAGCACGCTTTCGCCCAGTTGCGGGTTGAGGGTGTCGACCATGAACTGGGTGACGGCACGCGGGGTGTAGTACTCGCCCGCGTTGCCGGCGGATTGCAGGTCGGCGAGAATCTTTTCGTAGATGTCGTTGAACAGGTGGCGGTCGGACGACGAGTTGAAGTCGACATCGTCCTCGATGGTGTTGATCACCTGGCGCAGCAGGTGGCCGGATTTCATGTAGTTGTAGGCATCCTCGAACACCTCGCCCACTACGCGGCCGCGCACCGATACGCCCGCTTTGGTGGCCAGTTGCTTGAGCGAGGGAAACAGCTCGTTGTTGACGAACTCGATCAGCTCTTCGCCGGTGATGCCTTCAGCATCCTTGGCCCAGTTGCTCCAACGAAAGCGGCTTTGCAGCGGAGATTTGTAGCCGGGAATGGTGACCTGCCATTCCTGTTCTTTGTCGTCGAAGATTTTCAGGAACAGCAGCCAGACGATCTGGCTGATGCGCTGGGCGTCGCCATCGACGCCGACATCCTTGCGCATGATGTCCTGAATGGTTTTGATGAGGGTGGCTATCGACATGGCTTGCTTGACTCCAATACGTGTCTGTTATGCGCTGTAGAGCGCCTGTTCAAGTTCATGCAGGGCGCGATGGTACTGATCCAGCCCGCCAAAGCTGCGAATGATTTCGATGGGGGTGCCGAACTGGGTAAAGGGCGCAATGGTAAGAATCTGCGTTTCCTCAATCGGCCCGACGCCTTCGTCGGCGTACTTATCCAGCAAGGCTTCGAGCACCCGGCGTGCCTGTTCGCCATAGCGGGTGAAGTAGTCGCGTTTCTTGACCTGCTCAGCCCGTTCCCTACGGGTCAGTGGGGGCTTGTCCCAGGCAACGTGACAGACGAGATCGAAGGGGTCGCAATCGCGCCCAACCTCATCCGCCAAGGCTTCGAAGAAGATGCCTTCGTTGGCGAGTTCATCGATGACGGCCTGCTTTTTGTCGGCGCTGCTCCAGCGGCGCAGGAAATCATCCAGCGAGGCGAACTCCTTGGCCAGCGCTTTGCGGGTGTAGTCCTTGAGCGATTCGGTAATCAGCTTGCCATTCGCGTCGAAGTACTGCACGCGCTCCGATGCCACTTTGACCTCGACGTTGGCCACGACATAGCGGCGCACGCCGGAGCTTTCTTCACCCTGGCCGGGCTCGGCCACTCCCGTCCATTCGGAGCTTTCACCCGCCGGCGGATAGACCATGCCGTCGGCAGGATTTTCGTCGTCGGCTTCATCGGGCGGCACCGGTGAGTCGTCCGGGAGTTTGGGCTCATAGATTTGCACCGGGTCGCCATCGAAATCCGGGTCGGCAAAAAGCTCCGTCGCCTTCTTGAAATCGATGATGGTGAAGTAGTACTTGTCGTAGTCCTCGTTGATGCGGGTACCGCGTCCGATGATCTGTTTGAACTCGGTCATGGACTGGATGCGCTGATCCAGCACGATGAGTTTGCAGGTCTGCGCATCGACGCCGGTGCTCATCAGCTTGGAAGTGGTGGCGATGACCGGGTATCGGCTCTCGGGAAAGATGAAATTATCGAGCTCGGCCTTACCCTCTTCGTTGTCGCCCGTGATGCGCATGACGTACTTGCTGTTCTGCGCAACCAGATCGCCGTTTTCATTCACCAGCGCCTGCCGCATGCGCTCGGCGTGATCGATGTTGTCGCAGAAGACGATGGTTTTGTCGAAGCGGTTAGTCTGCTTCAGGAACTCGCTGATCTTCTTGGCGACAAGCTCGGTGCGTTTTTCCAGCACCAGCGTCTTGTCGAAATCTTTCTGGTTGTAGATGCGGTCTTCGATCTCGTTGCCGTATTTATCGACCATCCCTCTGTCGGGGCGCCAGCCGGCGAGGTCTTTGTCCAGATCGATACGCACCACCTTGTATGGGGCGAGAAAACCGTCGTCGATGCCCTGCCGCAGCGAGTAGGTGTAGACCGGCTCGCCGAAGTGGTCGATGTTGGAAACCTCCTTGGTTTCCTTCGGTGTGGCGGTGAGGCCGATTTGCGTGGCTGACGAGAAGTATTCGAGGATTTCACGCCAGGCCGAATCGGCGGCGGCACTGCCGCGATGACACTCATCGATCACGATCAAATCAAAGAAGTCGCGACTGAACTGTTTGTAGATGTTGCGCTCTTCCTCCGTGCCGGGGACGGCCTGATAGAGCGACAGATAGATTTCATACGACTTGTTGGCCTGACGCTTCTGAATCTTGGTCATGGCCGAGCCGAAGGGCTTGAAGTCGTTGGTCATGGTCTGATCGACCAGGATATTGCGGTCGGCGAGGAACAGGATGCGCTTCTTGCTTTTGGATTTCCACAAGCGCCAGATGATCTGAAACGCCGTGTAGGTCTTGCCGGTGCCGGTGGCCATGACCAGCAAAATACGGTTCTGCCCTCGGACGATGGCTTCAATCGTCCGGTTGATGGCGAGGAGTTGGTAGTAGCGCGGCGTTTTGTTGCTGCCGTCGCTGTAGTAGTCCTGGGTAACCAGTTCGCTTTGCGCGTTGTTCAAACCACGGTGAGCAGCCCACCATTGCCAGAGGGTGTCGACGTTGGGGAACTCGTGCAGTCCGAGTTCACGCTCGATAACGCCATCGGTGGCAATTTTGTTGTGAAACAGGAAGCCGTCGCCGTTGCTGCTGAACACGAAAGGCACCTGGAGCATTTCTGCATACCCCAAGCCCTGTTGCATGCCATCGCCCAGGGAGTGGTTGGCATCCTTCGCCTCAATAACGGCGATGGGCATATTGGGCTTGTAGAACAGGACATAGTCGGCGCGCTTGTGCTGGGCGCGGGTATGCAGTTTTCCACGAACAATGATACGACCCTTGGTCAGCGGGAATTCTTCGCGAACTTGTGTAGAGATGTCCCAGCCAGCTTGCTCAAGGGCGGGGGTAATAAACTTGGTGCAGATATCTCGCTCGCTGAACTGGCTTTTACCCATTACACCGCCCCTTTGAGCAGCACGAAGGTGGGCGAGTGTTGGCAGGGAAGCGCCACCAGAGGCTTTTCCGCCAGGAAATCCGCAACCTTGCCGCGTCCGTAGTTGTCACGGATGCCGTGGCTATTCGCAATTGTTTTTGTTGTCATTCACCCCCCTGCACTACACGTTCCCGTTTTGCTTCCGCCCTGTTCGGGGATTATGACGTCATTCCGCCCACCAGGGCAGCCCCTATACCTACCATCTGGGCACCCCGGCTTTTTTCATTCAAACAGTGCCTCAACAAATTCTCGCGCCACAAAGGGCCGCAGGTCGTCGAGCTGCTCGCCGACACCGATGAATCTCACCGGGATCGGACGGGTCTTGGCGATGGCGGCGATGACGCCGCCCCTGGCCGTGCCGTCAAGCTTGGTCAGGACCAGCCCGGTCACTTGCAGCGCATCGTCGAAGGACTTGACCTGGGCGATGGCATTCTGGCCGGTGTTGGCGTCGAGCACCAGGATGGTCTCGTGGGGGGCACCCGGTTCGGCCTTGGCGATGACGCGCTTGATCTTTCTCAGTTCTTCCATCAGGTGCAGCTGGGTGGGCAAC
>JAIOJM010000416.1 GCA_019911785.1 Sulfuricella sp.
TGTTGGAGGCGCCGACGATCACGGCATGCTTGCCTTTCAGGTTCTCTCCAGTGGTCTTGAGCAGGGTCATCACGCCATGCGGGGTGCACGGACGCAGCACCGGGATGCGTAGCGCCAGCCGACCGATGTTGTAGGGGTGGAAGCCGTCCACGTCCTTGTCCGGATGGATGCGTTCAATCACGGTTTCCGTGTCGATGTGTTGCGGTAATGGCAGCTGGACCAGGATGCCGTCTATCCCCGGATCATCGTTGAGCTGGTCGATCAGCGCCAGCAATGTTTCCTGGGTAGTGGACGCGGGCAGGTCGTGGGAGACTGAGCGCACATGGGCGGTTTCGCAGGAGCGTCGCTTGTTGCGCACGTAGATCGCTGAGGCGGGTTCTGCCCCGACCAGGATTACTGCCAGTGCAGGCGCGCGCTTGCCGGCGGCAAGGCGTGCTTCCACTCCTTGCCTGACTTGTTGAAGAATTTGCTCGGACAGCGCTTTGCCATCCAGATTTTTAGCGGTCATAGCATCTCAATCTGTTGTTACAAAAAATTCATTGCCAAGCGCCTTGCTTTCAGACGTGACCTGGAACCCGTTGCCTTTCGTCATCAGCTTCACCGTTTGCCCTTGTTTTTCAACTCTGATTTTCCTGGATCAATCCAGTACGTGCGACACCAGGCCGTCGGCCAGCTTGGGCTCGAACCAAGTGGATTTTGGCGGCATCACCTCGCCCGCATCGGCGACGGCCATCAGGTCTTCCATGCGGGTCGCGAACAGGGCGAAGGCTGCGGCCATTTCGCCGCTGTCGACGCGTTTTTCCAGCTCCGCCAGGCCGCGGATGCCGCCGACGAAGTCGATGCGCTTGTCGCGGCGCGGATCGTTGATGCCGAGCACGGGCGCGATGAGGTGGTTTTGCAGCAGGCTGACATCGAGGCGCGCCACGGGGTCGGCGGTGGGGATGAGTTCCGGACGGATTTCCAGACGGTACCACTGGCCGGGCAGATAGAGGCCAAACTCGTTGGGTTTGGCCGGCTTGACCCGGGAGGCACTCGCCTGCACCGAGAACTGTTCGCCGATGCGCTTGAGGAATGCTTCCGAGTCCAGGCCATTCAGGTCGATGACGACACGGTTGTAGTCCATGATCTTCATCTGGTGATGGGGAAAGATCACCGAGAGGAAGTAATTGTAGCTTTCCTCGCCGCTGTGCTGCGGGTTGGCGGCCTTGCGCGCGGCGCAGACGCGCGAGGCGGCGGCCGAGCGGTGGTGGCCGTCGGCGATGTAAATCGCATGCATGGCGTCGAAGGCGGCAGTCAGCCTGGCCAGCGTTGCGCTGTCGCGTATCACCCAGATCGTATGGCGGATACCGTCCTCGGCGGTCACATCGGCATCCGGCACGGCGGATGCGGCGAGCGCCAGGATCTCGTCCACTTCCGGCGCAGTGGGATAGGCCAGCAGCACCGGGCCGGTCTGGGCATTCAGCGCATCGATCTGGCGCACCCGGTCGTCTTCCTTGTCGGGCCGGGTGAATTCATGCTTGCGGATACGGCTGGTATCGTAGTCCGCTACCGAAGCCGCCGCTACCAGGCCGGTCTGGCTGTGGCCGCCCATGATCAGGCGGTAGGCGTAATAGCAGGGCGCAGCGTCGCGCGCCAGTATACCTTCGGCCAGCATTTTTTTCAGGTTCTCCGCCGCCTTGGCGTAGACCTCGAGTGCATACGGATTGGTACCCGTGGGCAGATCAATCTCCGGCTTGGAAATGTGCAGGAAGCTCCACGGCTTGCCGGCGGCACGCACGCGCGCCTCGTCGGTGGAAAGCACGTCGTAGGGCGGGGCGGCGACATCGGCGGCGCGGTTGTGGGCGGGTCTGAGACCGGTAAAGGGGCGGATCAGGTGCATGAAGAATTCCTTGGTTTTTTTAATCCGCCTATTTTAACCCAGATTGTCCATTGGAATGCTCGTGCATGTAGGAGCGCCGCCCCCGGCGCGAATGCGGACGTAAATCGCGGCGAGGGCGCCGCTCCTACAATAGGTTTAAGGCGACGTGGCGCTATTCGTGTCGTAGAGCCTCGATCGGATCCAGCTGCGCCGCGCGGCGCGCCGGGAAGTAGCCGAAAATCACCCCGATCGCGGCCGAGAACAGGAAGGACACCAGGTTGATTCCTGGGTTGAAGAGGAAAGGCACCTGCATCAGTTGAGCCAGCCCGATCGAGGCCACGGTGGCCAGCGCGATGCCGATCAGGCCGCCGAAGGAGGACAGGGCCACCGCCTCGATCAGGAACTGCAGCAGCACCTCCCGTTCCAGGGCGCCGATGGCGAGACGAATGCCGATTTCGCGGGTGCGCTCGGTCACCGACACCAGCATGATGTTCATGATGCCGATCCCTCCCACCAGCAGACTCACCGCCGCCACCGCGCCGAGCAGGGTGGTCATGATGCGGATGGTGCCGGACAGGGTTTCAGCGATCTGCTTGGTGTCGAGGACGTTGAAATCGTCTTCCTCGTTATCGGAAATCTTGCGCCGCTCGCGCATCAACAGGTTGATCTGCTCAATTACCTTGGCGCTGGAGGCGCTGGCCTTCACCGAGACCATCAGCATACTCACATCCTGGCTGCCGGTCAGCCGCCGCTGCACCGTGCGCAGGGGCATGATCACCGTGTCGTCCTGATCCATGCCCATTGCGCCTTGGCCTTTCGACGCCAGCAGGCCGATGATCTCGCAGGAGAACTGCTTGATGCGGATCTCGTTGCCGAGGGGGTTCTGGTTGCCGAACAGCTCGCGCCGCACGGATTCGCCGATCACGCACACGGATTTCCCGGCACGTTCCTCGGCATCGCTGAAAATGCGCCCGGCGGCCAGTTTCCAGTTGCCGGTCTGGAAGTAGGCATTGGCACTGCCGTTGATGGTGGTGGACCAGTTTTTTGCGCCGTAAACCACGGTCACGCTGCGGTTGACCGTGGGAGCAACTGCATCCAGACCGCTGACCTGGGAACGGATGGCATCGGCATCGGCAATCTTGAAGTTGGGGGCGCCGGCGGAATCCCGTCCCGGGCCGAGCCGCTTGCCGGGGCGCACCATCAGCAGATTGCTGCCGAGGCTGGAAATCTGGTCCGACACCACCTTGGTGGCGCCGTTGCCCAGGGTCACCATGGTGATCACCGCGCTGACGCCGATGACGATGCCGAGGATGGTGAGGAAGGAGCGCATCAGGTTGCGCCGGATTTCGCGCAGGGCGAGCAGGAGCGTGTTCCAGATCATCAGGCTTGCTCCCCGTTGCGGATGTCGCTGTCCACCAGGCCGTCCACGAAACGCACGATGCGCTGGGCGTATTGGGCCATTTCCGCTTCGTGGGTCACCATCAGGATAGTGATGCCCTGGTCGCGGTTGAGGGCAGTCAGCAGCTCCATGATCTCGTGACTGGTTTTACTGTCCAGATTGCCGGTGGGTTCGTCCGCCAGAAGCAGGGTCGGTTTTGTGACGATGGCGCGGGCAACGGCGACCCGCTGTTGCTGGCCGCCGGAGAGTTCCGCCTGGGTATGATGCTCCCACCCCTTCAGGCCAACGGAAGCCAGCGTCGCACGGGCCGCTGCGTGGCGCGCGGCTGCGCTTTCGCCGCGATAGAGCAGGGGCAGTTCCACGTTCTCCTGGGCCGAGGTGCGGGCCAGCAGGTTGAAGCCCTGAAACACGAAACCCAGGTAATGGCGGCGCAGCAGGGCGCGCTGGTTACGCGACAGCTGCTCGACATGGACGCCGCGAAAGCGGTAGGCGCCGCTGCTGGGGGTGTCGAGGCATCCCAGAATGTTCATCGCCGTGGATTTGCCCGATCCGCTCGGCCCCATGATGGCGACGAACTCCCCTTCATCGATCGCGAGATCGATGCCGCGCAGCGCCTGAAAAGCGGCTTGGCCCTGGCCGTAGGTTTTGGTGATGGCGCTCAGTTCGATAAGCGGGGCGGCGCTGCTCATTTCGGCGCGACCACGCTTTCTGTGATGACCTGCATGCCGGGTTTCAACTCGCCGCCGCTCACTTCGGTCTGGCGTCCGTTGGTGGCACCCACGCTGATCGGCACGGCGACGGGCTGGCCGTCGCGCAGCACCCACACCTGTTGCGCGCCACCGCTGACCGGTTTCGTCGAGGTACTGGCGGGTGGCTTGGGCAGCAGGCTGGAAACGAAGCTGCCGTTCTTTTTTTCATTGCTGCCGGACTTGAGCGGCGGGGTGAAGCGCAGCGCGGCATTCGGCACCAGCAGCACGTTCTCGCGCGTTGCCGTGATGATTTCCGAGGTGGCCGTCATGCCGGGGCGCAGGCTGAGGTCGTCGTTGCCAACCTTGAGGATGGTCTTGTAGGACACCACCCCGTCCTTGGTCTGCGAGCCGAAACCGACGCGGACGATACGCGCCGGGTACTTGCGCCCGGCGTAGGCATCCACGTTGAAGGTGGCGGACTGGCCCGCGCGCACCTGGCCCACGTCGGCCTCGTCCACGTCCACCTGGAGCTCCATCTGCGCCAGGTTTTCGGCCAGGGTGAACAGCACCGGGGCCTGCAACGAAGCGGCCACGGTCTGCCCCGGCTCCACCTTGCGTGCCAGCACCACGCCGTCGATGGGCGAGCGGATCGAGGCCTTGGCCAGGTTGGTCTGGTCGGATTTGAGCATCGCCCGTGCCTGTGTCACCGCGGCCAGGGCACCCGCTTCGTTGGCGATGGCCCGGTTCAGGGTGGCTTGCGCGGTTTCGAGTTCGGCCTTGGACGGTACCTTGCCACCGGAGAGCTCCGCTACCTGGCGCAACCGCGCAAGGTTGGCGCGGGACTCTTCGACGGTCGCCCGCATCTGGTCCACCTGCGCTGCGGCGGAAGCAAGCGCCGCCTCGGATCTGGCGACCTGATCGTTCAGCTTGGAAAGGTCGAGCCGGGCGAGGAGCTGGCCCTTCTGCACCCGGTCGTTGTCGTCCACCAGGACCGATTCGATGGTGCCGGAAAGCTCGCTACCCACGTCCACCTGATTGGTGGGTTGCAGATTGCCGGTGGCCGATACCGTGACGGTGAGATTGCCGCGCACCACTTCCTCGCTGAGGTATTGGGGCGTGGACGCGGCGTTGCGGAAGCTCAGGTAAAAGGCCCCGCCCGCCATCAGCATGACCAGGACGCTGATCAGCCAGATACGGACAGAGAGACCCATGAAGCGTGCCGATTTTTCCGCCGCGACGATACGGGCCAGCGGGTCTTTCTCATCGAGGGGTGCGTTGCTCATGATGTGCCTTGCTGAATGGGAGGGTTTTCGCTGCCGGCAGCGGCCTGCCAGCCGCCGCCGAGGGCCTTGTAGAGACGGATCAGGGCGGAAATGCTTCCCGCTTCCGTGGTTTTCAGGCTGTCCTGAACCGTGAGCAGGGTGCGCTCGGTGTCGAGCACTTTCTGGAAATCGGTGATGCCGGTAGAGTAGCGGTGGTGCGCCATCAGCACGGCGTTATGCGCCGCATCCGCGGCCTCGCGCAGGGCCTGTTCGCGCCTGCGGCTGTTGGCGTAGGAAACCAGCGCGTTTTCCACCTCTTCCAGGGCGCCGAGCACAGTTTTTTCATAGCTGACCAAGGCCTGTTCCTGGATCGCGTTCTGGATTTCGATGCGCTGGCGAATGCGACCGCCGTCGAACAGGGTGGCGGCGACGCTGCCGAGCAGGGAGCGGGTGAGACTGTCGCTGCCGCCTAGCGCGCCGAAACTCAGCGCTTCCCAGCCGATCGAGCCGGAGAGCTGGAAACCGGGGTAGAGGGCGGCTGTTGCCTCGCCGATACGGGCGGTTTCCGCCGCCAGCTTGCGCTCGGCGGCGCGCACATCCGGGCGCTGGCGCAGGGTGTCGGCGGGAATGCCGACCGCCACGCTATCGGGCGCCGCCGGGATCGGGGCGGGCGTTGCCAGCTTGGTGTGCAGTGCGCCCGGCGTCTGGCCGAGGAGGATCGCCAGGCGGTGTTCCGCCTGGGCGAGGCTGGATTCCAGGCTGGGGATCTGGGCGCGCGTCTGCTCCCGGTTGGTGCGCGCCTGCTCCACGTCCAGCGAGCTGGTCAGGCCGGCTTCCGCGCGCCAGCCGGTCAACTCCAGGGTTTCCGTCTGGCTGGCCAGATTGTCCTGGGCAATGGCAAGCCGCGCCTGGAAGGCGCGCAACTCCACGTAATTGAGCGCCACTTCCGCCACCAGCGAAACCTGGGTGTTGTGCAGGCTGGCTACGCTGCCCTCCAGATCGGCTTGGGCCGCCTCCGCCGCGCGCCGGTTGCCGCCGAAGATGTCCGGTTCCCAGCCCGCATCGAAGCCCGCGCTATACAGCTCGCGCGTCAAGCCGCTGCCGCTCGCGGCGCTACCCTTGCTGTGATTTTCGGATACGGAAGCGGTGACAGTTGGAAACCGGTTCGCTCCGGCAAGCCCGCGTCGGGCGCGAGCCTCGCGCAGTTTCGCCTGCGCGCTGCGCAAATCGGGGCTGGCCTGGAGGGACTGCGCGATCAGGTCGGACAGGAGCGGGTCGTGAAATTGCTGCCACCAGCGCGACAGGTCTTGCGCCATGGCGGGTTTTGCCGGGGCATTCGCCCAATTCGCAGGCATGACCATATCGGGCTTGGCGTAGTCTGGCCCGACTGTCGCGCAGCCGCTCAGTACGACGAATAGGATGGCTGGCAGTGCAGATCCCAAGAGGGTTTTCATGGTGATTTCTTGCTCATTTACCTGGATATTAGACTAAGCACGTGCTTAGGGCATTTCTATCCGTTGTTTGTGCCTCGCCGTATTCGCCCGACATGCCGAGCCGATGCAGTGCCATGTTGAGTTAAAACCAGATTGCTGGTGCATGTAGGAGCGCCGCCCCCGGCGCGAATGCGGTCGCAAATCGCGGCGAGGGCGCCGCTCCCACAAGGATCAACTCCCTCCACCACCCAGCGCCTTGTAAAGCTGGGCAGCAGCGGCGAGCCGTGCGCGCCGGGTCTGCACCGTGGCTTGCCGGGCGGAAAAGGATTCGCGCTGCGCATCCAGCACTTCGAGGTGGCTGGAGATGCCTGCTTTGTAGCGGGCTTCTGCCAGGCGCAGGCGCTCGCTTTGGGTCTTTTCCGCCGCCTGCTGCGCGCGCAGCTGCTCGACCAGATAGGTGAGGGCGGCGAGGAGATCGGCCACTTCGCGGAAGGCCTGCTGGATGGTCTTCTCGTACTCGGCCACGGCGATAACCTTGCGTGCTTCGGCGAGATCCACCCCGGCAGCAATGCGGCCACCGTCGAACAGCGGCAGGCGCAACGCCGGCTGGAAATTCCAGCTTTCGCTGCCGCCGCCGAACAGCCCTGAAAGCGCGCTGCTCGCCGTCCCCAGGCCTGCGGTCAGGCTAATGCGCGGCAGGAAGGCGGCACGCGCGGCACCGATGTTGGCATTGGCGGCAATCAGCCTTTTTTCCGCAGCCAGCACGTCGGGGCGCTGGAGCAGCACTTCTGAAGGCAGGTCCGCGGCCAGGTCGGCAA
>JAIOJM010000417.1 GCA_019911785.1 Sulfuricella sp.
TGACCTGATCGAGCAATTCGGGGACGATGCCCCCGCCATCGATTTCGTCACCGTCAAGGCCAGCGAAAGCCTGACTCGCGTCATCTCGGCATTGATGAACACCGGCGCCAGCACCCCGCCGACTCTGGGCATGGTGCGGGACGCCATGCTGCACGGGCTGGTCGCGCGCCTGGTCGGGGATGGCATCATCGACCCGGACGAAGACGAAACCCTGCAGGAAGAAATCGAAACCCTGATCAGCCGTTACGGCCAGAACACTGTGGCGGAAAATTTCCTGCGTTACGACTGACTGCGGAACGTTCCGCCGGTTCGCGTGTCGATAGCCTATCGCGTAGAATAGGCTCCCCATGGAAACCGCCCGCAACATTTTTTCCCACCGCAAATACTGGGCCAGGCGCTTCGGCACGGCGCCCGTGCTGCCGATGTCGCGCGCCGAGATGGATGCTCTCGGCTGGGACAGCTGCGACATCGTTCTGGTCACCGGCGACGCCTATATCGACCACCCCAGCTTCGGCATGGCACTGGTCGGGCGGCTGCTGGAGGCGCAGGGCTTCCGCGTCGGCATTATCGCCCAGCCCGACTGGCACAGCCCGAGCGCCTTCAAGGCTTTGGGCAAACCCAACCTGTTTTACGGCGTCACCGCCGGCAACATGGATTCGATGGTCAACCGCTACACCGCCGACCGCAAGATCCGCTCCGACGACGCCTACACTCCCAATGCCGAAGGCAACAAGCGCCCCGACCGGGCGGTGATCGTCTATGCCCAGCGCTGCCGCGAGGCTTACCCGGAGGTGCCGGTGGTGATCGGCGGCATCGAGGCCAGCTTGCGCCGCATCGCCCACTACGACTACTGGTCGGACAAGGTGCGCCGCTCCATCCTGCCGGATTCCAAGGCCGACATCCTGCTCTACGGCAATGCCGAACGGGCGCTGGTGGAGCTGGCCCACCGTCTGGCCAAGGGCGAACCCATCGCCAGCATCACCGACCTGCGCGGCACGGCCATCTTGCGCAAGGATATTCCCGAAGGACGGCAAGTCATCGACTCGACCTCGGTGGACACGCCGGGCAAGGTGGCGGCGCACATTAATCCTTACTCGGACACGTCTGCAGCTATCTGTGCGACCGAAGGGGAAACCCAGGCGGTGCAGTTTCACCCGCCAAAGAAAGCGGATCGCACCCATGACGTGGTCCGGCTGCCCTCATTCGAACAGGTGCGGGATGACCCCGTCCTGTACGCTCACGCCAACCGCGTGTTGCATCTCGAAGCCAATCCCGGCAACGCCCGCGTGCTGGTGCAGGCGCACGGCGACCGCGACGTGTGGATCAACCCGCCGCCGATCCCGCTCACCACCGAGGAGATGGATGGCGTCTTTGACCTGCCCTATAACCGCCGCCCACACCCGGCCTACGGCGAGGCGAAAATTCCGGCCTACGAAATGATCCGCTTCTCGGTCAACATCATGCGCGGCTGCTTCGGCGGCTGCACCTTCTGCTCGATCACCGAGCACGAGGGGCGGATCATCCAGAACCGCTCGGAAGCCTCGATCCTGCATGAAGTGGAGGAAATCCGCGACAAGACGCCGGGCTTCACCGGCATCATCTCCGACCTGGGCGGCCCCACCGCCAACATGTACCGGTTGAAATGCCGCGACCCCAGGATCGAGTCCTCCTGCCGGAGGCTTAGCTGCGTCTTCCCGGACATCTGCGAAAACATGGGCACCGACCACGGCCCGCTGATCCAGCTCTACCGCAAGGCGCGCACCCTGCCCGGCATCAAGAAGATCCTGATCGGCTCGGGCGTGCGCTACGACCCCGCGGTGAAGTCGCCGGAATACGTCCGCGAACTGGTCAGCCACCATGTCGGCGGCTATCTCAAGATCGCGCCCGAGCACATCGCCGAAGGACCCTTATCGAAGATGATGAAGCCGGGCATGGGGGCGTACTACAAGTTCAAGGAACTGTTCGAGAAGTTTTCCAGGGAAGCCGGCAAGGAACAGTACCTGATCCCCTACTTCATCTCCGCCCACCCCGGCACCACCGACGAGGACATGCTGGAGCTGGCGCAGTGGCTCAAGGCCAACAGTTTCCGCCTGGACCAGGTGCAGAACTTCACCCCCACGCCGATGGCGATGGCCTCCGCCATGTACCACACTGGCAGGAACCCGCTGCGCAAGGTCAGCCGCACAGGCGAAGAAGTGGCGATCCCGAAAAGCGCCAGGGCAAGGCGGCTGCACAAGGCCTTCTTGCGCTACCATGATCCCGAAAACTGGCCGCTCCTGCGCGAGGCGCTCAAGCAAATGGGCCGCACCGACCTGATCGGCGCCAGCAAGAAGCACCTGGTGCCGGCCTGGCAGCCGGTGGGAACGGGCCGCACGCAGGCTGGAAACAGCCGCCCCGAAACCGGCAGAGGCACTGCCCGCACCCAGCACACCCTGGATCGACCGCGAGCAGCCCGCCGTACCAAGTAACGCATCACAAAATACTCTGAACTCCCGGCTTGAAATATAGTCCTATGCGGACTGTCTATCAACCCGATAAAACGCTATAATTCCGCCTCTTTTACTTTCCAAAACAGCCTGTTGCCCATGACCCTGCAAGAAGAAATCCGCCGCCGCCGCACCTTCGCCATCATTTCCCATCCCGATGCCGGCAAAACCACGTTGACCGAGAAAATGCTCTGGTTCGGCGGAGCGATCCAGATGGCGGGTGCGGTGCGCGCGCGCAAGTCCGACCGCCACGCGGTTTCGGACTGGATGGAGCTGGAGAAGCAGCGCGGCATTTCGGTGACCTCCTCGGTGATGCAGTTCCCTTACCGCGACTGCATCGTCAACCTGCTCGACACCCCCGGCCACGAGGATTTTTCCGAGGATACCTACCGCACCCTGACGGCGGTGGATTCGGCGGTGATGGTGATCGACTCGGTGAACGGCGTCGAGGCACAGACCATCAAGCTGCTCAACGTCTGCCGCCTGCGCGACACACCCATTCTCACCTTCATCAACAAGCTCGACCGCGAAGGCAAGGAACCGATCGACCTGCTCGACGAAATCGAGTCGGTGCTGCAAATCCAGTGCGCGCCGATGACCTGGCCGATCGGCATGGGCAAGCGCTTCCGCGGCACCTACCACCTTTACAACGATGTCGTTTCGGTGTTCGACCCGAATGCCGAGAAAGGCACCTCGGAAACCATCCAGGGCATCAACAACCCGCGCCTGGACGAGCTGATCGGCGACCAGGCCGACGAACTGCGCATCGACATCGAACTGGTGCGCGGCGCCTCCCACACCTTCGACCGCGAGGCCTACCTCGCCGGCAAGCAGACGCCGGTGTTCTTCGGCTCGGCGATGAACAACTTCGGCGTGCA
>JAIOJM010000063.1 GCA_019911785.1 Sulfuricella sp.
ACCCTGGACGATACGGACCTGGAAAAACTGCGCGACGCCGGCGCCACGGAAGTCGTGCCGGAAGTGCTGGAAGGCAGCCTGATGCTGGCTTCCCACACCCTGATGCTGCTTGGCGTGCCGCTGTCGCGCGTAGTCAGGCGCGTGCGCCAGATTCGGGAAGCACGCTACAGCCTGCTGCGCGGCTTCTTCCATGGCGCCACCGACCAGGATGATGAGTCGAGCGAAAAAGTGCAGCCGCGCTTGCACACGGTTGCCTTGAACGAAGGGGACGCGGCGGTGGGCAAAACACTCGCCGACCTGGGCCTGGACAGCCTGCTGGTGCAGGTGACGGCGGTGCGGCGGCGCAACATCCGCGCTCTGGAACCACAGCCGGAAACCGTGCTGCAGGCGGGCGACGTGGTGGTGCTGCTGGGCGCGCCGGAGGATCTGGCTGCTGCGGAAGTCAAATTGCTACAGGGGTAACCCGCGCGTAAGGCAGCAGGGCGCCCTGCGCTCGCCAAATAACGATGGCGATCAGCACATGCATGGACACGGCGCACCAGATTTGCGTTTTCACCGCGTTCTCGCTGGTGTTGCCTGATACGCTATCGATCAATCTTGACAAACGGACGATAAAAAGTCAGAATTCGCATCCTTCGATTTATCCTGGTGATATAGCTCAGTCGGTTAGAGCACAGCACTCATAACGCTGGGGTCGGTGGTTCAAATCCACCTATCACCACCACTTTCCTCTCATGCAACCTGGCAGCAACCATCAATCCACCGAGACCCCACATTGGGTTGTGTGCTATCGTGTGCTTATGCTGAAGCATTTTTTATTTCTTTTCCTCATGTTGTTCGCCCTGGCCGCTCATGCCGGCAGGTTTTTGCCGCAAAACGCGCAAGTCGGGCAGATCAACGGCCATAACTACCCGGAAGTGAAGATCGGTGGAGAAATCTACCGGCTGGCGCCCGGCGCGCGCATTTACGATACGTTCAACCGCACCATTGTCCCCACCCAACTGCCGCAAAGCGCCAAGGTGTTCTATCAGCTTGATCCGGGCGGCTTGCTGATCAAGATATGGCTGCCTACTCCAGAAGAAGAAGCGGGGATGGGGCGTTAGGTTTTCTGCGTGGCCAAAAAGCTTTTCATTAAAACCTTCGGTTGCCAGATGAACGAGTACGACTCGGCGAAGATGGCGGACGTGCTGAATGCCTCCCAGGGCATGGAAATCACGCTGCGCGCCGAGGATGCCGACGTGATCCTGCTGAACACCTGCTCGGTGCGGGAGAGGGCGCAGGAGAAGGTTTTCCACCAGCTCGGCCGGTGGCGCCCCCTGAAGCAGAACAACCCCGATTTGCTGATTGCGGTGGGCGGCTGCGTGGCGAGCCAGGAAGGCAGCGCCATCGTCAGCCGCGCGCCCTACGTGGACCTGGTGTTCGGCCCACAGACCCTGCACCGCCTGCCGCAGATGATCGATGCCCGGCGCAAAAGCGGCCTGCCCCAGGTGGATGTGTCTTTCCCGGAAATCGAAAAATTCGACCATCTGCCGGCGGCCAAGGTGGATGGCGCGACCGCATTCGTCTCGGTGGTGGAAGGCTGCGGCAAATTCTGCACCTACTGCATCGTGCCCTATACGCGGGGCGAGGAAGTGTCCCGCCCCTTCGACGACGTGATCGCCGAGGTGGCGCAACTGGCCGGGCAGGGGGTGAAGGAAATCACCCTGCTGGGGCAGAACGTGAATGCTTACCGCGGCGCGATGCACGACGGGGAAACCGCTGATCTGGCAGACCTGCTGCATTATCTGGCCGAGGTGCCCGGCATCGAGCGCCTGCGCTTCACCACCTCCCATCCGGTCGAGTTTTCCCAGCGCATGATCGATGTCTACGCCGAAGTGCCCAAGCTGGCCAGCGGCCTGCACCTGCCGGTACAGAGCGGCTCGGACCGGGTACTGGCGGCAATGAAGCGCGGCTACACTGCGCTCGAATACAAGTCCCTGGTGCGACGCTTGCGCGCGGTGCGGCCAGACATTTCGCTGTCCTCGGATTTCATCGTCGGCTTTCCCGGCGAAACCGATGCCGATTTCGAGGCGACCCTGAAGCTGATCGAGGATGTCGGCTTCGATATGGGTTACAGCTTCATTTTCAGCCCGCGCCCCGGCACGCCGGCGGCGGAGCTGGCCGACGACACGCCGCTGGAAGTGAAGCAGGAGCGGCTGCGGCGGTTGCAGAAAAAAATCGATGAGCAGGAGCAGATCGTCAACCGGAAAATGGTCGGCTCGGTGCAGCGCATCCTGGTGGAAGGGGTTTCCAGAAAGGACAGCGCCGAACTGATGGGCCGCACCGACAACAACCGGGTGACCAATTTCAAGGCCAACCCGCGCCTCATCGGGCAGTTCGTCAACGTCACCATCACTGCGGTTTCCACCCATACTTTGCGGGGAGAAGTCGTTGTCCTTTAAATATTTTTTTACCGCAAAGGCGCAAAGACGCAGAGAAAAACAGGCTGAGACCCCGTTCTTCGATTTTCTTCGCGCCTCTGCGCCTTTGCGGTGGGATTTGTGCCTTGAATAAGACAACAGTGGAAATTTCATTTACTCCCGCGGACAATGTCCGCCTCGCCAACCTGTGCGGCGCGCTGGATGAAAATCTGAAGCAGATCGCCACCGCTCTCGACGTGACCATTTCCCGCCGCAGCGAGCACTTTTCCGTGCATGGAGAGCAGCGCCAGGCGCGGCTGGCCGTGGAGGCGCTGAAGAATTTTTACGAACGTTCCCGCAGCCACCTTTCTGTCGAGGATGTCCAGCTCGGCCTGATCGAGGTGGCGAACGCAAACCACGCGGCGCAGGAAGGCGTCGCCATGCCGGTGCTGATGACGCGCAAAAGCGACCTGCACGGCCGCACTCCGCGCCAGAACGTGTATCTGTGCAAGATCCAGGAGCACGACATCACCTTCGGCATCGGCCCGGCCGGCACCGGCAAGACCTATCTGGCGGTGGCCAGCGCGGTGGACGCACTCGAGCGCGATCTGGTGAAACGCATCGTGCTGGTGCGCCCGGCGGTGGAGGCGGGCGAACGGCTCGGCTTTCTGCCCGGCGATCTGGCGCAGAAGGTGGATCCCTATCTGCGCCCCCTGTATGACGCGCTCTACGACCTGATGGGTTTCGATAAAGTGACCAAGCTGTTCGAGCGCGGCGCGATCGAGATCGCCCCGCTGGCCTACATGCGCGGACGCACCCTGAACCATTCCTTCATCATCCTCGACGAGGCGCAGAACACTACGCCGGAGCAGATGATGATGTTCCTCACCCGCATCGGCTTCGGCGCCAAGGCGGTGATTACCGGCGACGTGACCCAGGTGGACCTTGCGCGCGGCCAGAAGAGCGGCCTGGTGGATGCCCAGCAAGTGCTGGAAAAGGTCAGCGGCATCGCCTTTACCTTCTTTCAGTCCGAGGACGTGGTGCGCCACCCGCTGGTGCAGAAGATCGTCAACGCTTACGAACAGCGCGAGAAACAGTGTTGATGTTATTTCTCAATCAAAAGAGCGTTAACCGCAAAGGACGCCAGGTTTCGCAAAGGAAAGGCAATCAGGCATGCCTGACTGCTGGTTTTGGACTTCCTTCGCGAACCTTTGCGTCCTTTGCGGTGAAAGATTTTTGCGTTTTATTATTAGATTGAATGAAAACTGGAATAAGTTCCGAGTTCACATGACCCGAAAACCCCCACCCCCAGCACTCAGCCTTTCAGTGCAATATGCGGCTAAACCGGACGATGCGCCGACCCGTGCCCAGTTTCGCCGCTGGGTGAAGGCGGCGCTGCGCCAGGATGCCGAGATCGCGCTGCGCATCGTCGACGAGGAGGAAGGCAGGGCGCTCAACCGCGATTACCGCGGCAAGGACTACGCGACCAATGTGCTAACCTTTGTATACGATGACGACTTTTCCGGTGCGGAGTCGCCGCTGGCGGGCGACATCGTGCTGTGCGCCCCGGTGGTTGCCCGCGAGGCTTTGCAGCAGGAGAAGCCCGTCGAGGCGCACTATGCGCACCTGACCGTTCACGGTGTGCTGCACCTGCAGGGCTACGACCATGAAAGCGACGCAGAGGCGCGGCAGATGGAAGCCCTGGAAATCCAGATCGTCACCAAGCTGGGCTATGCTGACCCTTACTAGGAAGAAACGAAGGAAATTTGAATAACATGAATGATGAACCTGCAAAACCCACCTGGTTGGAACGATTAAGCACGCTCCTGTTGCGCGAGCCGGAAGACCGCGAACAGCTGGTCGAGCTGCTGCATTCCGCCTTCGAGCGCAACTTGCTGGATGCGGATGCGCTGGCCATGATCGAAGGGGTGCTCCAGGTTTCCGAGATGCAGGTGCGCGACGTCATGATTCCGCGCGCCCAGATGGACGTGGTGGACATCGCCGACTCACCGGAAGAATTCATCCCCTTCGTCATCGAAACCGCTCACTCGCGCTTTCCGGTGATCGACAAGGACAAGGACGACGTAATCGGCATCCTGCTGGCGAAGGACCTGCTGCGCTACTATGCCGGCCAGGAATTCAACGTGCGCGACATGCTGCGCCCGGCGGTGTTCATCCCCGAATCGAAGCGGCTCAACGTGCTGCTCAAGGAGTTCCGCAGCAACCGCAACCACATCGCCATCGTGGTGGACGAATACGGCGGCGTGGCCGGCATCATCACCATCGAGGACGTGCTGGAGCAGATTGTCGGCGAGATCGAGGACGAATACGACTATGACGAACAGGAAGACAACATCATCCGCGTGCCGGACGGACGCTTCCGCGTCAAGGCGCAGGCCGAGATCGCGGATTTCAACGAGGTGATGGGAACGGAATTCAGCGACGAGGACTACGATACCGTGGGCGGGTTGGTGGTCAGCAAGTTCGGCCGTATGCCCAAGCGCGGCGAACACGTGGTTTTCGACGGCCTGAAGTTCAGCGTGCTGCGCGCCGACAGCCGTCGTCTTTACTCACTGCTGGTGGAAAAAACGGCGGCAGAGGAATCCGAAGTGACGTAGGTTGGGCACGGGTGCCCGACCTGCATGCTAAGCGCCTGCCAGCGCCTTTTGTACCGACGCAAGCAGGTCTGCGGGCCAGAGCGGGGCGAGCGTAAGCGCTGTCTCGTGACCGCGATCCGACATCTTCTTCCAGGTCTTCTGCACGATGCTGATCAGCTTCGGCTCGCTGTAATGCGGTGCGAAGGGAACGAAATAAAATTCCAGGAACACCAGGCAGATCACGTCTTCCAGGGTCTGGCCGTCGGGGTCGTCCAGTTTGATGCGGTCTTTCAGCAGCAGCGCCTTGACCTTCTCGCACATCGCATCGTCGTAGCCCGCCTGTTTCATGATTTCGGACGTGGTGTCGCCGTGGAATTTCGCCAGGGTGGTGCGCCAGTCGTTGTAACCCTTGCGGTTCATCGGATAGTCGCTGCGCGGGATCGCCCAGCGGCAAATGTGCTGGGCGCGGGCGGCAAGCTGCAATGCCTCGGATGCGTCGGGTTCGAACTTGTGCAGCCAGGTGGTCATGCGCTCTGAATACAGCAGTTCCTTGGGGTATTCCTTGCCCTCGAACATTTCCTTGTTGGGGTCAGTCCCGTTGGCGGCGTCGATGCGGGCAATGGCGTCCTTGAAATGGTCGGATACGGCGGTCATGGTGTCTCACTCAGATAGAAAAACGGGTCACCCATGGTAAACAAGGCGTCGTGCTTTGTTAACAAGTAATTTTTATGCCGCAAATGAAGCGGTGATTTCGCCGTTGGTTTTCCTCTGCGGTGACTGCAGAGTTAATATCTAATCCAGCACCTTACATCGTATAATTGGCGTTGGACTACGCACCTGCTTGTCATGTAAACGCCGCCAACAGATGACTTTTAACAAGAAAAATTCGCCCCTTGGGGTCGTGCTGCCAGGATGACGAAACCCGCCGCTGCATTCTTCAGCTTACTGCCGGTCCAGATGACCGTCGCCCTGATGATCGGGGCGATCACCGTTTCCGGTTTCGCGCCGGACTACCTGTTCTCCCTGCCGTTGCTCACGGTGGCGGCGCTGTTGCTGCTGTGGTCGCGTGCCTCGTCGCGCATGGCCGCAGCCTACACCGGTTTTGCTTTCGGACTGGGTTTCTTCGGCGCCGGGGTGAGCTGGGTGTATGTGAGCATTCACGAATACGGCGGCATGCCGATGCCGCTGGCGGTGGTGGCGACCTTCTTGTTTTGCCTGGTGCTGTCCCTGTTCCCTGCCGTGGCGGGTTTGCTCCAGGCCGGTCCCGGCGGCCTGACCCGGCGGCGTGCCCTGTTGCTGATCCCGGCGTTGTGGGTATTGATGGAGTGGGTCAGGGGCTGGCTTTTCACCGGCTTTCCCTGGCTGGCGCTGGGTTACTCGCAGGCGATAGCCAGCCCGCTGGCGGGCTTCGCGCCGGTGTTCGGGGTGTACGGGGTGTCGCTTGCCTCAGCCTTGTGTGCCGGTGCGCTGGCGCTGTTGGCGGATGTCCGGCTGCGCCGACGCGGCAGGGCGGGCATGGTTTTCCCGGGGGTGATCATCCTGGCGCTGGCTGTGGCGGGGTTTGTCCTGAAGCAGGTCGAATGGGTCAGGCCGCTGGGCGCGCCGGTTTCTGTCAGCCTGCTGCAGGGCAACATTCCGCAGGAGATGAAGTGGCGCGAGGATAAGGCCAGGAGCACGCTCGACACTTACATGGCGATGACGCTGGCGAGTTCCGGGCGCCTGATCGTGCTGCCGGAAACGGCGCTGCCGATGTTGCTGCATAACCTGCCGTTGAGCTACCTGGAGATGCTGTCCGGGCGTGCTCGCGAGCGGGGCGGCGACGTGCTGGTGGGCGTGCCCGAGTACACCGAGAACGGGGAGTATTTCAACAGCGTGCTGAGTCTCGGCAGTTCGCCGACGCAGGTTTACCGCAAAGTCCATCTGGTACCGTTCGGCGAATTCATCCCGTTCAAGCCGCTGTTCGGCTGGGTCGTCCGTGTACTTCATATTCCGCTGTCGGACTTCTCGCGCGGCGAGACCATCCAGCCGCCATTGCAGGTGGCCGGCCAGAAGGTGGCGATGGCGATTTGCTACGAGGACGTGTTCGGCGAGGAGTTGATCAACCAGCTCCCGGCCGCATCGCTGCTGGTGAATGTCAGCAACGACGCCTGGTTCGGCGATACC
>JAIOJM010000064.1 GCA_019911785.1 Sulfuricella sp.
GGTCTATGCGATCGCCAAGTTCCGTTTGCAGGATCATTTGCGCGCGCATTATGCCGACCACCTGCGCCATGCCGTCGATCTGTCCGAGGTGGAAAATGATTTGCAGGAGCCTGTAACCAAATCCGACATCAGCTACGAATCCATCAGTGGGGAAATTGAAAAACTTCCGCCCAAGCAGGCCGCCATCCTGCAGATGATGCACCAGGAGGGTTATACCGCCAAAGAAGTGGCTGAAAAGATCGGCATGAAAGAGTCCGCGGTGAAGGTTGCCGCGCACCGGGCCTACAAGATATTGAGAAAGATACTGGAAAGATAAACAGATAATGGCAAACATCGAAGAACTGGTTGATAGACTGGCCCGGGATGCCGCTCCAGTGAAGCCGGCCCCCCATCCACTCATGCTGAGCCTGACATGGGTGGCGGGGGCGGGGGTGTATCTTGTGGCGTCTTTGTGGATTTCCGGCCTGCGCCCGGACCTGATGCAAAAGCTCCATGAGCCGTGGTTCGTTGCCGAGATGGTCTCCCTCGCCCTGATCTTCATCGCCACCTCCTTGAGTGCCGCGGTGCTGGCCTTTCCCGATCTGCACCAGATGCGCAAGGCGGCCCTGGCTCCGGCCGGCCTGTTTGCCCTTTTTGTGGTCATCCTGTTTTTTGCCTGGCGCGCCGACGTGCCGCCAGCGCCGCTGCCCGTGCACGACTTCGAATGCACGGCCAGCATCACCCTGTTCTCGCTCTTGCCGGCCGCCTGGACGTTCCTTGCCATGCGCCGATTCGCCAGCACCCATTACCGGTGGGCGGGCAGTGTCGCGCTGCTTTCCGCCTTCAGCGTCGGGGCGTTGTGGCTGCTGCTGCATGAGCTGAACGACTCGGTCATCCACGTCATCCAGTGGCATTACCTGCCCATGCTGGGCATCGGCCTTGTCGGCTGGTGGCTGGGGAAGAGCTTGTTGAAATGGTAGTGCCTGCCGAGCGGGGGCGATTGGCTGAACCACCCAACCGGGCCGATTCCTCGCCATCTTGAATTGCCCGTCTTTTCCCCTATATTTAAGTCAGTGGCAAGGAGCTGCCGATTTTTCAGTGACTTCAGATATAAAGGAGAACGATGATGGCGAACATTACCCGTTACGACCCGTTTGACGTGGCTTTAGATCCCTTTGACGACCTCTTCCGGGGCTTTCTCCGCCCGGTTCGCTTCGAGGGTCAGCCCCAGCCGATGCAGATCAAGATGGACGTGAAGGAGGACGACAAGAATTATAATGTCCATGCCGAGATTCCCGGCGTGAAGAAGGAGGACATCCACGTCACCATCGAGGGCAACCAAGTCAGCATCAGCGCCGAGATTAAGAAGGAAAAAGAGGAAAAGGAAGGCGGGAAAGTGTTGCGTAGCGAACGCTACTACGGCAAGGTGTACCGCAGCTTCACCCTTGGTCAGGATGTGGACGATACCAAGGCAACGGCCAAGTACAACGAGGGTGTGCTTAATTTGACCCTGCCGAAGAAGGCCACGTCCAGCGCGAAGAAGCTGGCCATCCAGTAATTCCGGCAACCCCCGAAAAAAGGCGGCGCTGTGCCGCCTTTTTCATTTCCTGGCCAGGGTGCCCAGTTTTTCGACGGCGATTTCCCGCATGCGGAATTTCTGCAGCTTGCCGGTCACGGTGGTGGGAAACTCGTCGACGAACCAGAGGTATTTCGGAATCTTGAAGTGGGCGAGCTTGTCCTGGCAGAACTCGCGGATTTCCGGTTCCGTGACGGTCTGGGAGGCATGCAGCTGGATCCAGGCCATCACCTCTTCGCCGTAGAATTCGTCGGGAACGCCGAATACCGCCACCTGCGCCACTTTCGGGTGGGTGAACAGGACTTCCTCGATCTCCCGCGGATAGATGTTCTCCCCGCCGCGGATGATCATGTCCTTGAGCCGGCCGGTGATGCGCACGTAGCCGTCGGCGTCCATGGTGCCCAGGTCGCCGGAGTGCAGCCAGCCATTTTCGTCGATGGTTTTGCGCGTGGCTTCCGGGTCGCCGTAATAGCCCTTCATCAGGTGGTAGCCGCGGAAGCAGATTTCTCCCACCTCCCCGATCGCCACCGTCCGCCCGCTGTCCAGGTTGACCACCTTGACCTCCTGGTGCGGCAGGTTGGTGCCGACGGTCTCGATGCGGCGTGTGATGCTGTCGTCGCGTGTGGTCAGGTGGGTGAGCGGCGAGGCCTCGGTTTCGCCGTAGCCGATCAGGATCTCCGTGCAGTGCATCTCGCCCATCACCCGCTTCATCAATGCCGGCGGGCAGGGCGCGCCGGCCATGATGCCGGTGCGCAAGGAAGTGAGGTCGAACTCCGCAAACCGTTCGTGCTCCAGTTCGGCGATGAACATCGTCGGCACGCCGTGGATGGCGGTACAGCGCTCCTGTGCCACTGCCTGCAGCACCGCTAGCGGGTCGAAGTGCTCGCACGGAATGACGAGGCAGGCCCCCGCCGACAGGCACAAGAGATTCGCCAGCACCATGCCGAAGCAATGGTAGAACGGCACCGGCACGGCCAGCTTGTCGGCTTCGGTGAAGTGCATCGCCCGGGCGGCGAACCAGGCGTTGTTGAGGAGGTTGTGGTGGGACAGCACCACCGCCTTGGGGAAGCCGGTGGTGCCCGAGGTGTACTGGATGTTGATGGCGTCGTCCATGTCGAGCGCGGCGGTGATCCCGTCCAGTTTTTCCTGGGGTATGCTGTCGGCTGCGGCCAGCACCTCCTGCCACAGGGTGAAGCCGGAATGCGGCCGCACGGTTGCCGCCGGGCTGGCCGGGTCGTACAGCACCACGCGCCGCAGCGACCGGAACACGTCGCTGCTCAGGGCGGCCGAGCCGCCGGCCAGCTCCGGCATCAGTTCCAGCAGCATGGCGACATAGTCGCTGCTGCGGAAGGAGGGAATGACGAACAGGCCATGGATTTCGGATTTGGTCAGGGCATAGTCCAGCTCGCGCACCCGATAGGCGGGGTTGATGTTGACCAGCACGGCGCCGATGCGGGCGGTGGCCATCTGCAGCAGCAGCCATTCGATGTTGTTGGTGGACCAGACGCCGATGCGCTCCCCCTTGGCGAAGCCCATGCCGAGCAGGCCGCGGGCGAGACGGTCGACGGCCTGCGCCAGTTCGCCGTAGGTCAGGCGGCATCCCTGCGGCAACGACACCACGGCCTCGCGTCCGGCATGCAGCTTCGCCACCGCGGCAAAATGCTCGGGGATGGTGGCGCCCAGCAGGGGAACATCCCCGCCCCGATGGCAGTAGCTTCTAGCCATGAGCGGTCTCCACCTCCCGCCAGTAATCATCCACCCCGGCCTGGATTTCCGCCAGCAGCGCCTCGTTGCGCGTCGGCTGGAACAGATGGGCGAAGCGCCCCTGTTTGCTCAGGTACTCCTCCACCGGCAGGCGCGTAGAGGGAATCTTGGTGTGGACAACCCGGCCATTCTCGTATTCCTTCAGCGGCCAGATGCCGGTCTTGACCGCCAGCCGGCCGATTTCGCCGGTTTCCATGGGGTCGAAATCCCATCCCGTCGGGCAGGGGGAAAGGGCGAGGATCAGGCGCGGCCCTTTCAGGTTTTTCGCTTTCTCGATTTTGCGCGCCAGGTCGAGCGGCTCGCTGCCGATCACGGTGGCGACATAGGCCGGACGGTGCGCGGCCCAGATGGCGAACAGGTCTTTCTTGTGGCCGGGGTAGCCGCGTGGATCGGTGGCGGTTCTCGCCCCGTGTGGCGTGGCCGGCGAGGATTGCTGGCCGGTGTTGCCGTAGCCTTCGTTGTCATAGCAGATGTAGATGAAATCCAGGCCGCGCTCGATCGCGCTCGAGGTGGCGGAAAGACCCATGCCGTAGGCGGCGCCGTCGCCGGTCAGCACCACTACATCGAGGTTCTCCTCGGGCCGGATAAGACCTTTCGCCAGCCGCAGGTCGAGCGCGTCGCGCACCCCCTGTGCGCCGGCCGGCGCCGAGGCCATGGAGGTATACAGCCAGGAACCCGGGAAGGGCGTGTAAGGGTAGGTGGTGAGCAGGGTCATGCAGCCGGCGGCGTTGACGATCACGGTTTTCGTGCCGAGGATGTCGTAGATCTGGTGCAGGGCCTGCAAGCCGCCGCAGCCGGCGCACATCGGCGTGCCGGTGCCGAGCAGGCGGGCGGAAGGCAGTTCCTTGATGCTCTTGAACGCGGTTTCGCTCATGGCTGTCCCTCCTTACGTTCGGCATGGGCGATGGCCTGCAGCTTGCGCATCTGGCGCAGCTCGCTGTCGCTGTACAGCAGCCGCGGTTTCGGCGTCATGCCCTGTTCTGCGGCGCGGCGGGTCTCAGCGGCGATTTCATAGAACTCTTCCGGGCTGATGTCGCGGCCGCCGAGGCCGCCGATGAAGCTGGCCAGGATCGCCGGGGCGCCGGCCTGGCCGTAGAGCGCCGAGGCCAGTTCCGCGTGCAGTATGCCGCCCTTGCCCAGGGACAGGTTCTGGTCGATCACCGCCACCCCTTTCTTGCCGGCCAGCGCCTGGCACAGATCGTCGGCCGGGAACGGGCGCAGCAGGCGCGGCCTGACCAGGCCGATGCGCCAGCCTGCTTCGCGCAGGCGGTCGACCGCATCCCTGGCCTTGGTGGCGAAGGAGCCGATCATCACGAAGACATACTCCGCATCCTCGCTGCGGTAGGTTTCCACCGCCTGGTATTGCCGGCCGAATTCCTGACTGAAGGCCTGTGCCGCCTCGACATAGGCGGGCAGCGCCTGGAGTGCGGCGAGGTGCGCCTCATAGCGGAAGTAGGAATACTGCGAGCTGCCCAGCACGATCACCGCCTGGCTCACCGGATGGCCGGCGCTGAAAAAAGTGGTTTCTGGGTCGAAGCGCGGCAGGAAACGGTCAACGGCGGCCTGGTCCGGGATTTCGACCGGCTCGCGGGTGAAGGACAGATAGAAGCCGTCCATGTTGACGATTACCGGCAGCCGCACGCGCGCATCCTCGGCCAGGCGGTAGGCGATCAGCGTGTTGTCCAGCACTTCCTGGCAGGTGGCGCAGTGGATCTGCAAAAAGCCGCTGTCTCGGGCGGCGAGGATGTCGTTGTGGTCGGATTCGAGCGTGGTCGGCGTGGCGAGACCGCGCGACACGTTGACCAGCACGAAGGGTGCGCGCATGCCCGCCACGGCGTAAAGCATCTCCATGGCGTAGAGCAGTCCCTGGCTGGAAGTGGCAGTGAATACCCGCACTCCGCTGGCAGCCGCGGCGCCCGCCGCGGTGATCATGGAATGCTCGGATTCCATCATCACCATGCGGCAGTCCATTTCCCCGCCGGCTATCCAGGCGGCGAGGTTTTCGATGATCTCGGTCTGGGGGGTGATGGGGAAGGCCGGCAGGTAGTCGGCACGGGCCAGGCGCGCTCCCCAGGCCGCCGCCGCGTTGCCGGTGAGCAGCTTGCGCGTCATGTCTTGTCCTCCTGGGTCGCCTGTTCCGGCACGGCCTGGATCGCATGCGCCGGGCATTGCGCCACGCAGACCAGGCAGCCCTTGCAGTGGTCGTAGTCGATTTGCGGATAGCGCTGGGCATCCACGATGATGGCGCTGTCCGGGCAGAATTCGCTGCAGATCCACCAGCAGCGGTTGCAGCGGCTGTAGTCGATTACCGGACGCACGGTGCGCCATAGCCCGGTTCTGACTTCGACGCTGGTCAGGCCGGCGTGGATCGCCGGGGCCGCCTGGTCGGCGTTGTCCACCGGCAGGTTGATCCATTGCGGAGCCTGGTAGTGGTCTGCCGCCACCTGTACGCCTTCCTGCACGCAGCCGGCATGCGGTGCCATCCGGTCGAATGCGGCCAGCGCCTTGGCCAAGTTGTGTGCTACGACTTCCTCGCCAAGTTCGCCGAGCTCGTCGCGGATGGCCTGGGCCAGCGCTTCGCGCGGGATGACCCCGACCAGGCGAGCTGCCGCACCAACACAGGCGGCGCCGATGAAGCGCAACTCGGCGCGTTCGGCGGATTCGACCGGCAGGGTCAGCACCAGGCCGTGCAGGTTGAGGCGGTGCTGCCAGACTGCGGCGGGATCGCTGCTGCCGATCAGCAGCACGCTGCGCTCGCCGACGCCTTCCAGCACACCGGCTGCGGGGAGCCCGACCAGGCTGTCGTCGGCGACGATGACCAGGTCGGGCTGGTGGATAGCGCCGCGTTCATTGATCGCTACACGGGCGGCGCGCACATAGGCGAAGATCGGTGCGCCCCGCCGCTCCGCGCCGTAGCGCGGGGCATCCTGCACCTCGAAGCCGGCGGCGAAAAACGCGCTGCCCAGGATGCGGCTCGCTGTTTTCATGCCCTGGCCGCCGCGGCCGTGGAAGCGGATGCGATACATGAATCTCCTCGATCCTGTTATTGACTCAGTAAAACCGGTTATCCACAGATGACGCAGATACACGCAGATAAAACCATATTGAACCAGTCTATTGGCGGATATACCTGCTTTACAGTCAGGCAGGCGGCAGGGCATGAAGCCAGTGATTTGTAATATCTGCGTAAATCTGCGTCATCTGTGGATTATAGGTTTAAAAGATCATTAAAAAGCGCCCCAGCGCCGGGTGTCCATGGCGCGCTTCACCCGGGTGATCGCCATTTGCAGGGCGGCGTCGCGCGGCAGCATGCCGCACTGCTTCACCTGTGCCAGCACTTCACCGGTGTTGTGGCGGATTTTTTCCGCGATGGTGGCGAGCGCCGCCGTTTCGCTGGCACCGTGGTATTCCATCGCGGCGCAAATCACGCCGCCGGCATTGGCGATGAAATCCGGCAGACACAGCACGCCGCGCTGGTGGAGAATTTTTTCCGCGCCGGGGGTGATCGGGATGTTGGCCCCTTCGATCACCAGGCGGGTGTTGAGGCGATCGGCGTTGTCCTCGTGGATTACGTCGGGCCGTGCCGCCGGTATCCAGATGTCGCACTCCAGTCCGATCACCGCGTCCCGCTCCAGCTTCTGGCCATGGGGGTGGTCGCAGACCTTGCCGCCGGCTTCCTTCAGCGCGATCAGGGCGTCAACATCCAGGCCGTTCGGGTCATGGATCGTTCCGCCGGAATCTGCCGCACCAACCAGCACCGCACCCTGGCACGCCAGGAAGCGGGCGGCATGCTTGCCCACCGCGCCGAAGCCCTGGATCACCACCCGCGCGCCGGCCATCTTGAAGCCGCAGTAGGGTAGCGCCACTTCCGCTGCATGGCAGATGCCCCAGCCGGTGGCGCCGATCTCGTCGAGCGGGATGCCGCCCACTTCGCGCGGCAGTCCCACCGAGCGGCCGATCTCGTCCTTGACCCAGGCCATGCAGGACTCGTCGGTGCCCATGTCCGGGCCGAAAATGTAATCGTGCTCGTCGCGCAGGGCGCAGGCCAGGGCGCGGATCAGTTTTTCCTTGTCGGCGCGCGGCATCTTCGGATCGCCGTACAGCACCGCCTTGCCGCCGCCGTGGGCCAGGCCGGCCGAGGCGTTTTTCAGCGTCATCGCGCGTGCCAGCCTGGCGCACTCCACGGTGCTGACGTCGGGCGCCATGCGCACGCCGCCGATGGATGGCCCTGCTGCCACGTTGTCGACCACCAGCACCGCTTTCAAGCCGGTGCGGGGCTCGTGGATATGGATGACTTTGGCCGGGCCGAGTTCGTCGGCGAACTGAAATCCTGTTTCCATGGTCACCCTTCTCGTATATTTCATTTTAAGGATAGGCAGCCCGGCCGGAATTGCCAAATCCCTGAATGGCATCCATTTTGGTTTGCTCGTGCTTGGAGTAAAATAGCACCCAATCTCGCAACCATTCCCAAGGCAAAGCCATGTCACTGAGCACATCCACTGCAAAAGAAAAAGCCGCGCTTCTCGCCGAGGCGCTGCCCTACATCCAGCGTTTTCACGGCAAGACCATCGTGATCAAGTACGGCGGCAACGCCATGACCGAAGAGTCCCTGAAACAGGGCTTCGCCAGGGATGTGGTGCTGCTCAAGCTGGTCGGCCTGAACCCGGTGATCGTCCATGGCGGCGGACCGCAGATCAACGATCTGCTGAAGCGGGTCGGCAAGCAGGGCGAATTCATCCAGGGCATGCGCGTCACCGACCGGGAGACCATGGATATCGTCGAGATGGTGCTGGGGGGGCTGGTCAACAAGGACATCGTCAACCTGATCAACCATCACGGCGGCCGGGCAGTCGGCCTGACCGGCAAGGACGGCGAGTTCATCCAGGCAAAAAAACTGAAGGTGAAGCACGCCGAGAAGGCCGGCGAGTACATCGATATCGGCCAGGTCGGCGAAGTGGTGAGCATCGACCCGGAACTGGTGGCGCTGCTCGACTCGCACGACTTCATCCCGGTGATCGCGCCGATCGGCGTGGGCGAGGATGGCGAAGCCTATAACATCAACGCCGACCTGGTGGCAGGCAAGCTGGCGGAAACCCTCAAGGCCGAGAAGCTGATCCTGCTCACCAACACCGCCGGTGTGCTCGACAAGGAAGGCAAGCTGCTCACCGGCTTGACGGCCGCCAGGGTGGACGAACTGATTGCCGACGGCACCATCAGCGGCGGCATGATCCCGAAAATCTCCATGGCGCTGGAGGCGGTGAAGAACGGTGTCAAGACCAGCCACATCATCGATGGCCGGGTGGAGCACGCGCTGCTGCTGGAAATCCTCACCGACGAGGGCGTCGGCACTTTGATCCGGGCGAACGATTGAAATCGTCCAGGGCCTGGGTGTTCGACCTCGACAACACCCTGCACAATGCCGGCGCGCACATTTTCCCGCACATGAACCGGGCCATGACGCGGTATCTGCAGGACTATCTCGACCTCGACGAGGCGGGCGCGAACGAGCTGCGCGAGCGCTACTGGCTGCGCTACGGCGCGACCCTGCAAGGGTTGATGCGGCATCACGGCACCGACCCCGGTCATTTTCTCTGGCACACCCACCAGTTCCCGGCGCTGCACCAGATGGTGCTGCGCCAGCGGGGCTTGCGGGCGGCGTTGCAAAGGCTGCCTGGCCGCAAGCTGGTGTACTCCAACGCGCCGGCCCATTACATCCACAGGGTGCTGGAACTGCTCGGCATCGCCGACCTGTTCGAAGAAGTGTTCACGATCGAGCATGCCGGCTACCGGCCGAAACCGGATGCTCACGGATTTCGTCGCCTGTTCCGCCGGATGCGGCTGAACCCGTCGCGGTGCATCATGGTCGAAGATACGCTGGCCAATCTCAAAACCGCAAAAAGGCTGGGCATGAAGACGGTGCTGGTGGGGGCGCTGCCGAAGCGGCCGAGTTGTGTGGATCTGAGCGTGAAATCGGTACTGGAACTGCCCCGGGCTCAGCGCCGTATCCGTTAAACCTTAAAAAAGCATTTGAACCGCAAAGGCGCAGAGAGCGCAAAGTAAAAGCAATGTGTTATCGAAATCCGCCCAGTCACCGGATAAGGGAATGCTAGATGGATTTTTTGTTTTTTGTACTCTTTGCGCCTTCGCGCCTTTGCGGTTAATGAACTACTGTTTAGTTAAAAGGGGTGCTGGTGAACATCAATAATCGTGTGCTGTTTTTCGGGATATTCCTGGCCTGCTTCGGGCTGATGGGCTTCGGTCTGGTGCTGCAGCACGTCATGCACCTGGAGCCCTGCCCGCTGTGCATCCTGCAGCGCATCGCCTTCATCGCCATCGGCGCTACTGCGCTGGCGGCCGCCATTCACAATCCGCAACGCCGCGGCTGGACCGTGTACGGCAGCCTGCTGGCATTTTTTTCCATGCTGGGGGGCGGGGTCGCGGCGTGGCAGGTGTATTTGCAGCACCTGCCGCCCGGTCAAGTGCCGGAATGCGGGCCGGGCCTGGATTACATGCTCGAGGCCATGCCGCTGACCAAAATCCTGCCGATGATTTTTAAAGGTTCGGGCGAGTGCGCCGAAGTGACCTGGACCTTTTTTGATCTGTCCATTGCGCAATGGGCGCTGGGGTGGTTCGTCCTGTTCGTGCTGGTGGGAGTGATTGCCGCCGCCCGCCGCAGGTAGGCCGAATAAATTCAGCCCTACGCCCTCCGTGGGTTGGCGTGCTCCGGCTGGGTGGCGTAGATGAGGATGTTGCTGTCGGCCGGTACCATGCTTATTCGCGGCCCGGCAAGGTGCGATCCTCGCGCTGTTCACGCTCCCATACGGCGGGATTGGTTTTGGCGAAGGGGTTGAGGGCGACGAGCCGTTCCAGGGTGCTGGAGAGCTTCATGCGGCGCTGCTGGTCGTTAGCGGAATGTTGGCGGGCTTTTTGTTCCAGGAACAGCACATAGTCGAGGACTTCACCTTGGAGCGGCAACGGCAGTTTTTCCACATGCTGCTGGATGGTTTGTTCGAGTTTCATGGCTTTTCCTTTTTTGACTAAGCGTAAATATACGCTTGTTCAAGGGTACTCGTCATATTGTCGGAACAAGGCCGACATCGCGATGGCGGGCCATTGGCCGCGTGGGCACAAAGACGTGCCCACCCTACCAAGCTAATGTTTGATTGTTAGACCTGACCCTATGCTTCTGAAGTGCTTCTGAAGAGAACGCTTATCGGCCAGTCCCTCTCGAATGCAGGGTTAGGTTTCGATTTACCTGGTGCGTTTGATGATGAATCCATTCTCGATTTTCTCGAAGCCGACCTTGGGGTAATACTCCATTGCTTCCGGGGCTGACAATAGTACGAGCGCCACATCTTCCCCAATAGCAGAGCGAACGCGGGCAATAAGTTCACGCCCGATGCCATGCTTTTGAAAAGCCTTGTCCACTGCGAGATCGGACAAGTAGCAACAATAACTAAAATCGGTTAGTGCGCGACACACCCCAACGAGTTTGCCTTCATGCCAAGCGGAGAGTATCAGGTTGGCATTGGCGAACATGCGCTCGATCCGCGCCAAATCCTTGGTGGGGCGGCGAATGCCGGAGGTATCAAAAACCGCAGCTACATCAGCAGCCTCAAGAGGGAAGTTATGGCGGTATTCAATCGTGGGCATAAAAACCTAACGTTAAGTAGGTACTTAAATGTTTTATCGGGTTGGTTAATAAGCATGTCTGTCAACAACTCGCCCCCCTAATCGCCACTTGTTTGCACGAAGTCGGAACCACCCTCAATCGGTTCCGGCTTGAACCAGGCCAGCTTGTCCTGCAGTTTCACCACTTCGCCGACGATGATCAGGGTCGGCGGTTTCATTTTCGCATTGGCGGCGAGTTCGGGCAGGGTTGCCAGCGTGCCGGTGACGACCTTTTGCTGGTAGGTGGTGCCCTGCTGCACGATGGCGGCCGGCGTGGTGATCGGCAGGCCATGGGCGACCAGTTCCTTGCATAGCGTCGGCAGGCCGAGCAGTCCCATGTAGATCACGATGGTCTGGTTGGTTTTGGCGATGCCGGTGAGGTCGATGTTGACGCTGCCGTCCTTCAGGTGGCCGGTGACGAACACGCAGGATTGCGCGTAATCGCGGTGGGTGAGCGGGATGCCGGCGTAGGACGAGACGCCGGTGGCGGCGGTGATGCCGGGTACGACCTGGAACGGGATGCCGTGAGCCGCCAGGGTTTCGATTTCCTCGCCGCCGCGGCCGAACACGAATGGATCGCCGCCTTTCAGCCGCACTACGCGCTTGCCTTCCTGGGCAAGCCGCACCAGCAGTTCGTTGATGTTTTCCTGGCGCATGGTGTGCTTGTCGCGCTCCTTGCCGACATAGATGCGTTCGGCATCGCGCCGCGCCAGTTCCAGTACGGCCGGGGAAACCAGGTTGTCGTAGACCACCACGTCGGCCTGCTGCATCAGGCGCAGGGCGCGGAAGGTGAGCAGGTCGGGGTTGCCGGGTCCGCCGCCGACCAGGTAGACCTCGCCGCGCGGCGGGGTGTCGTCGGAATCGGCTGCAAGCATTTGCAGCAGAGTGTCCTTCGCGGCCTGGTCTTGCCCGGAAAGCACCATCTCGGCCACCGGACCCTGCAGGACTTTTTCCCAGAAAATGCGGCGCTTGGCAGGCAGAATGCGGTTTTTTACCTGGTCGCGGAAGCTCGCCGCAAAGTGCGCCAGCCGCCCGTAGGCTGCCGGGATGAAGGTTTCCAGCTTGGCTCGCATTACCCGTGCCAGCACCGGCGAAGTGCCGCCGCTGGAAATCGCGATGACCAGCGGCGAGCGGTCGATCACCGAGGGCATGATGAAGGAGCATAAATCAGGGTTGTCCACCACGTTGACGGGAATCCGCAGCTTTTTCGCGGCCACGGAAACCTGTTCGTTGGCAGCGCGGTCATCGGTGGCGGCGATGACCAGAACGGCTTCGCCGAGGTGTTCGGGGCGGAATTTTTCCGCGACATGGGTGATTTTTCCCGCATCCGCCAGCTCTTTCAGGGTGTTGGTCAGCTCGGGTGCGACGATGGTGATGAGGCCGCCGGACTGCATCAGCATCCCCGCCTTGCGCGTCGCTACTTCGCCGCCGCCTACGACCAGGCAGGGTTTGTTTTTGATGTCGAAAAATATCGGGAAAAAATCCATATCATAAAATCCGTTAGTTGAGGTAAGGCGGTTAGCTGGTGAGCTGGCCGCTTTGGGTGCTGAATTTGTGCTCCACGGCGAAGACTGCCGCCTCAACGCGCGAAGTCAGGTTGAGCTTGGAAAGAATGTGGCGCACGTGCAGCTTGACGGTATCGTGGCTGATGTCGAGTGCGCGGGCAATCACCTTGTTGCTTTCGCCCTGCGCCAGATGGGTGAGGATTTCGCGCTCGCGCTGGGTGAGCGAGTCGAGCATCGAAGCCGATGAGCTGGCTGGCTGGTCGTTTTGCAGCAGCTTGACCAGCTTCATGGTCATCGCGGGGGCCACTACGGTTTCGCCGCGGGAGGCGCGCAGGATCGCATCCACCACGTCGTCCGGCTCCATGTCCTTGAGCAGATAGCCGCGGGCGCCGGCACGCAATACGTTGGATAAATCCTCTTCGGCGTTGCTGACCGTCAGCATCAGGGTGGGGGTGGTAAAACCCTCCTGGCGCAACTGGCGGAACAGGGTCAGGCCGTCGAGCGGCGGCATGTGCAGGTCCATCACCAGCACGTCGGGCTGCTGCTCGGTCAACAGGCGGCGCGCCTCGTCCGGATTGCCGGTGACACCCACCACCTTGATGCTGCCGCGCTGCTCCAGCAATTCGGCCAGGCCCATGCGGAACAGGGTGTGGTCGTCTACCAGCACGACGCGAATCGGGTCGCTCACAGTCTGTCCTCCCGGTGTCCGGCGGAGACCGGGAAGCTCAGGGTTACCCGGGTGCCGGCCTTTTCTCCCGGGGTGACGGTCACTTCGGCATTCAGGTGTTTTGCCCGTTCGCGCATGATGTTGAGGCCGAGGTGCATGCCGCTGTCGGTGTCTAGCTTGCCGGTGATGCCGATACCGTTATCCTCGACGCTGATGACGTAGCGGCTTTGCCTGATCTCGACCGCCAGGCTGACGTGGTTGGCGCGGGAGTGCTTGGATACGTTGTTCAGCGCTTCCCGCACGATGTGGTAGACCTGGACTTCCTGGTCAGGGCTGAGGTTGATGTCGGGCGCGTGGTTGATGAAATCGATGGTGATGCCGGTCTTGTCGTAAAAATTGCCGACGATATCGTACAGTGCCGGCAGCAAGCCGCGCGGGTCCATCCGGTTGCGGAACTGGGTGAGAAGCTCGCGCAATTCGGCATAGGCGGAATCCAGAGCCTGACCGAGATCGTTGACGTATTTGTTGGAGCGCACCTCGTCGCGGTTCGCCACGGCGTCGCGCAACAGCGGCAGGCGCATTTTCATGTAGGCCATGGTTTGGGCGAGCGAGTCATGCAGTTCGTTGGCCAGCATCTGGCGCTCGTTGGTCAGGCTGATGCGCAGATTTTCCCGCGTCAGCCTGGCATTTTCCAGCGCCATGCCGAGGTGTTCGCTGATCGATTGAAACAGCAGCGATACGTCTTCCGGTACCGGGCTGTCCGAAGCCATGAACAGGTTGTACACGCCCAGCATCTTGCCCTGGTAGCGCAATGGCACTGCCACTACGCGCAGGCATTGCTTGCCGAAGTAGTCGTGGGCAGTGCGCTCTTCGCAGGCTTTCAGGTTGGTGCTGTTGTGTGCGGTATGCGCGCGCGCGGCTTCGCCGCAGACGCCGCAATCGACCGGGATATAGCGTTCCTGTTCGAGCACCTCGGGAGGAAGCCCCAACGCACCGACCAGACGCAAATACTGGCCGTCGGCGGTCAATACCCGCACTGCGCCGGCGTCCGCGCCGGCGAGTTTGATCATGGTGCCGAGAAAGCGCTCCAGCAAAGAGTCCAGATTATTGTCGCTGGACAGGCTGCTGGTGATTTCGGACAAAACCCGCAGCGCCGGGATCTTGTAGGTCCCGTGGACTGAGGCTTTGATCGCACTGGAGGGGGCGGTTTGAACGCCAACTTCCTGATTCATCGGGTTTCCTGAATAACGCGTGGGCTGCCTTGCAACCGGGGGGTCTATTGTAGAGAGCACGGGCGGTTGGCGCAATGACCGCAAGTTAGAGAACGAATCCGGGAACAGGTTCCGCGTTTCTTCGTGCCATTCTAAAGGGCGAATCGGTGCCGGAGCAACTTGAGAAAATCTGCTTTCCCGATATACTTTGGCGGGCATAATTAACGGAACTCAAAAATGGACTGGAAATCTGCCGGCACGTTCGTCGACATTCTCTACCACCAGGCGGAAGGAATCGCCAGGATATCCATCAATCGCCCCGAGGTGCGCAATGCC
Source organism: Sulfuricella sp. (assembly GCA_019911785.1). The sequence goes on from JAIOJM010000064.1 coordinate 14,710, forward strand.
TTCCGTCCCCAGACGGTGCGCGAGTTGATGGAAGCTTTTCTTCAGGCGCATATGGACCCGGCAATCGGCGCCATCATCCTGACCGGTGCCGGCGACCAGGCGTTCTGTTCCGGTGGCGACCAGAAGGTGCGTGGTGACGACGGCGGCTACCATGACGAGCAGGGGGTGCCCTATCTGAATGTGCTCGACCTGCAAAAGCAGATTCGCAGCCTGCCCAAGCCGGTGGTGGCGATGGTGGCGGGTTATGCCATCGGTGGCGGCCATGTGCTGCATCTGGTGTGCGACCTGACCATTGCCGCCGACAATGCCCGCTTCGGCCAGACCGGGCCGCGCGTGGGCAGCTTCGACGCTGGCCTGGGTGCGGGCTTGCTGGCGCGTGCGGTGGGCATCAAAAAGGCCAAGGAAATCTGGTTCCTGTGCCGCCAGTACGATGCCCAAGAGGCGCTGGCGATGGGGTTGATCAACGCCGTGGTACCGCTGGCCGAGCTGGAGAACGAGACGGTGAAGTGGTGCAAGGAAATGCTGCAACTCTCGCCCACCGCGCTAAGGGTGTTGAAATCGGCATTCAATGCCGATACCGACGGCCTGGCCGGCATCCAGGAGCTGGCCGGCAATGCCACGGCACTGTATTACATGACGCCGGAAGGCCAGGAAGGGCGCAATGCCTGGCTGGAGAAGCGGTCACCCGACTTCGGCAAGTTCCCGCGCAGACCATGAAAAGCCTTCCACGAATGAACACGGATGCTTCACGAATCTACACGAATAAATTCGAGTCCATTCGTGTTTTATTCGTGTAATTCGTGGTGGATTTGTTTTTTCATGCATAAACTCAATCCTGTTGTCTTTTGGTGGCTGGCGATCCGGCCCAAGACCTTGACCGTTTCGCTGACGCCGGTGATGGTCGGCAGCAGCCTGGCCTATGCCGAGACCGGCGCTGTGCTATGGCTGCCCCTGCTGGTGGCGCTGCTGGCGGCGATGCTGATCCAGATCGGCACTAACCTGCATAACGATGTCAGTGACTTCGAGCGCGGTGCGGATGGCGCTGAGCGCATCGGCCCGGCCCGCGCCACCGCCTCCGGCTGGCTCGCGCCCGCCGTCGTACGGCGCGCCGCCTTGGCCTGTTTCGGCCTGGCTGTGCTGCTGGGGTTTTACCTGGTCTGGCATGGCGGCTGGCCGATCCTGCTGCTCGGGCTTTGTTCCGTTGCCGCCGGCTGGGCCTATACCGGCGGGCCTCGCCCGATTGCCTACAGCGCCCTGGGGGAGCTGTTCGTCTGGCTGTTCTTCGGGCTCGGGGCGGTGATGGGCAGCTATTATCTGCAAACCCTTGGTCTGGGCTGGAGTGTTTTCGTCGCTGCATCCATGGTCGGCCTGTTAGCCGCTGCCGTCATTACGGTGAACAATTACCGCGATCTCGACAGTGACCGGAAGATAGGCAAAAACACCCTGGCAGTGCGCATCGGACGCGGCGGCAGTCAGGCAGAATATGCGCTGCTGCTGTTTGCACCCTATTTGCTGCTGCCGCTGTTGGCCTGGTTGAGTCATTCCGGGTGGGGGGTCGGGCTGCCGCTGTTGTCGCTGCCTCTGGCGTTGTCATTGTGGCGGCGTTTCCGGCGTGAACAGCCGGGGCCGGTGTTCAACCTCATCCTGGCGCAGACGGCGCAACTGCAGTTGGGTTTCGGGATTCTGTTAAGCATTGGGTTATTGCTATGACCAGACTAATTTGTTTGTTTGCGCTGGGCTTGGTTCTTATGGCTGGCGCGTCCGTTGCCGCCGAAATGGAAGCCATGCCCTCCGCCGACCCGGTGTTTGCCGCCACGCTGGCCGATTTCGACGGCAAGCCGGTGCCGCTGGCG
>JAIOJM010000065.1 GCA_019911785.1 Sulfuricella sp.
GAATTCAAGAAAGCCTTCCAGACCTCCGCCGTCGGCAACTTCGGTTCCGGCTGGACCTGGCTGGTGAAGAAGGCCGACGGCTCCGTCGACATCGTCAACATGGGCGCCGCCGGCACCCCGCTGACCACCACTGACCGCGCCCTGCTGTGCGTCGACGTGTGGGAGCATGCCTACTACATCGACTACCGCAACCTGCGTCCCAAGTTCGTCGAGACCTTCCTGAACAACTTGGTCAACTGGGACTTCGTGGCAAAGAACTTCGCCTAAGAAAAATCAAAGTCTGCCAAGCTCAAAGGGCCGGGAAACCGGCCCTTTTTGTTTTTATGGAGGCAGCCATCAAGTAGCGTTATCCGTTCGCACTGAGCCTGTCGAAGTGCCCTTTGATACGGCCTCCCGCCGATTCAGGGCGAGCTGATTCCGGTAAACCGCTACACATCCACGATCATGCCGCCGCCCACATTGCTGACAGCAACTCCGCCTGCGCCAGAACAGTTTTCGTCGCTTCTTCCTGCAAGTCCGGCGGGAAGCCGTGTTTTTTGAGGATGCGCTTCACCATCACCTTGATTCTGGCCCTGGCACTTTCGCGGACGGACCAGTCGATGGTCACGCTTTTGCGGACTTGGGTCACGAGTTCGGCGGCAATGACTTTGAGCTCGTCATTCCCCATGGCTTACCGCCCTCCCGCGCGTTGGGAGTGGCTCGCCCATATCCGCTAAACTGTGAAGCTGCCGGTGGTGGCCAACGGCGAAGTGTGGACACCGCAAGATTGGAAAGAAATATGCCATGTCAGCGGCTGCACCGACGTGATGATCGGGCGCGGCGCCATCGCCCACCCGGACCTGATGCGGCGCATCAAGACGGGGGATGAGGCCATGCACTGGCCGGAACTGCTGCCCTGGATCATCGATTACTACGACCAGTTGCGTGCCAGAATGGACCCGAAGCACGCGCCGGGGCGGCTCAAGCAATGGCTGGGAATGATGCGCGCCGCCTACCCGGACGCGGAGACGCTGCACCGGACACTGCGCACCGAGCGCAACCCGGTGGCGGCGGGGAAGATACTGGAAGGATTTGCTAAAAACGGCGATTCACCGCGGAGAATGCAGAGGAATTCAAATGCTTGACGTAAAAAACGCGCTCACCTGATGGGTGACTCAGCATGACCTAGGGAAGCACTGATAAATGACAAATCGTCATTCCGGCGAAAGCCGGAATCTAGAAATTCAAAGCACTGGACACCGGCTTTCGCCGGTGCGACGAATAAATCAGCTGTTCCCTAGCAACACCTTGTTTTTACTCGGCGTCATTGTCGCGCGACGGGATTGCCTTCGCTCAGCCAGCGGGTAATGCCGTGACGCACGTTATAGACCCGCGTGTAGCCCAACTTTTCCACCAGATGGCGGGCAAGTGCATCGGTGCGGTTGCCGCTGCGGCAGATCAGGACGACTGGGGCGTTCTTGTCCACCTCGGCGGTAAAGCGCGACAGGAATTCCGAATTGGGCTGCCCGCTTGCTTCCACATAAGTCAGCTTGCGGCTGCCTTCCACCACGCCAGTCTCGCGCCATTCCTCCGGCCGGCGAATGTCATACAGCGGCACCCCCTCCACCAGCAGCGCCTTCAACTGGCCGCCATCGACGTTGGTGTAGGGCGGCTCGGCGCAACCGCCGAGGGTAAGCACGAAAAGAACGAAGACTAAAAGGCGAAAAATCATGGCGTAATTCCATTCATGAAGAGATTTCAATGGGATGGCTTGTTACGCGTGGCGATCAGACTGGCGATGACGCTTGCCCCGATCAGGACGGCGACGATAGCCAGCGAAGCCGCCACCGGCACGTGATACCACGGCGCGATGAGCATCTTGGCGCCGATAAAGGTAAGCACCATGGCCAGACCGTATTTCAGCAGATGGAAGCGATCGGCCACGTCGGCGAGGAGGAAATACAGCGCCCGCAAGCCCATGATGGCGAAGATGTTGGAGGTGAAGACGATGAAGGGGTCGGTGGTGATGGCGAAGATGGCCGGGATGGAATCCACCGCGAACACCAGGTCGGATACCTCGATCAGGATCAGCACCAGGAACAGCGGCGTGAAATAGCGCACGCCGTCCTTCATCACGGTGAATTTCTCGCCGTGATGGTCCTCGGAGATGCGCAGGTGCCGGCGCGCGAATTTGAGCACCGGATTCTTCGTTAGATCGGGCTCCTTCTCCGCCATGACCAGCATGCGCATGCCGGTGACCACCAGGAAGAAGCCGAAGAAGTAGAGCACCCAACTGAATTCCTGCACCAGCCAGGCCCCGGCCAGGATCATGATGGCACGCATGACGATAGCGCCCAGCACGCCATAGACGAGCACCCGGCGCTGGTATTCGGCGGAGATGTGGAAAGACGAAAAAATCAGCAGGAAGATGAACACGTTGTCCACCGACAGTGACTTCTCGATCAGATAGCCGGTGAGGAATTCCAGCGCCTTGCGGTCAGCGATCTCCTGCCCGGCCGTGCCGCTCAAATACCACCACAGACCGGCGTTGAAAAGCAGTGCGAGGCTGACCCAGACCAGCGACCAGGCGGCCGCCTCCCTGACGCTGACCTTGTGCGCGCGGCGGCCGCCGAACACGAACAGGTCCAGCGCCAGCATGACCAGCACAAAGGCGATGAAGGCGGCCCACATCCAGGGTTCGCCGACAGAGACCGCGTTATTCATTGTCATGTTCAAATTCACTCAGGTTAAAGACGAAACTTCCCCTACGGCTGAAAACAGCCGCAGGAGAATACAGGTTCAGGATTGGTGGATGAAACTACCGAATCGGTCGGCTTGGATAGCGCTATACCTTAAGGCGCTTGAGCATCTCGATGCGCTCTTCCAGCGGCGGATGGGTCATGAACAGGCGCTTCAAGCCTGAACCGAACCCGCCGGAAATGCCGAAAGCAGCCATCTTGTCCGGCAGCGGCGCCGGTTCGTGCTGGGCCTTGAGGCGCTCCAGCGCGGAGATCATGGCGCCCTTTCCCGCCAGCGCCGCGCCGCCCGAGTCGGCGATGAACTCTCTCCGGCGCGAGAACCACATGACGATGATCGAGGCGAGGATGCCCAGCACCATCTCGGCGATGATCATGGTGACGAAAAATGCCGGGCCGGTGCCCCGCTCGGTCTTGAACACGACCTTGTCCACCAGATGGCCGATGACGCGGGACAGGAACATCACGAAGGTGTTGACCACGCCCTGGATCAGTGCCAGCGTCACCATGTCGCCAACGGCGACATGGGAGATTTCATGCCCCAACACCGCTTCCGCCTCGGGCTTGGTCATGGCCTGCAGCAGACCGGTTGAAACTGCCACCAGGGCGCTGTTCTTGTTCATGCCGGTAGCGAAAGCATTGACATCGGGCGAGTCGAAAATTGCCACTTCCGGCATGCCGATGCCGGCGATCTGCGCCTGACGCCGCACGGTTTCGACCAGCCAGACTTCGCCGGGGGTTTCCGGAGTCTCGATCACCCTCGCACCCGTCATGCGCTTGGCAGTCCATTTGGAAATGGCAAGCGAGATGAAGGAACCGCCCATGCCCATCACGGCGGCGAAAATCAGCAGGCTGCCGAGATTCAGTCCGGCTTCGGTGAGATAAGGCTCTACTCCCAGCAGCCGCATGGTGATTGAGAGCACCAGAACGATGGCCAGGTTGGTGGCGAGAAAAAGGATGATGCGTTTCATGATTCAGTCTCCAGTGTGTTCGGTTTCTTTTCCGTGCGCTTCGGCCTTGTGGGTCAGGAACAACGCCGCGCCGATCAGGGCGATGGCCCCGCCGAGATACAACAGGTCGAGCGGGGACGATATCTTCATGTTCAGCGCCTCCTCGAACAGGGTGACGATCAGGATCATCAGGATTACCTTGGCCAGCCGCGCCTTGAGGTCGTCCAGATTCTCGATCACCAGGATCTTGCTGGAGGTCTTGCTGCCATGTGCTTCGTCGATGTCGCTGACGAAAAGTTCATACATGCCGAGTGCGAAAATCAGCATGAAAGTGGCCAGCAGATAGCCGTCCACCACTTCCACCACGTGAGTGATGGTCTGGTCGTGAAGAAGCTTGCGTGCCTCCTCGGCCAGGGAAGGATCGGCGTAATGGAGCATGTGGCCGACCAGGTACACCACGTCCACCGTGGCCATGTAGAAAATCGCGGTGGCGGCGGCCATGCTCGCCACCACTGCCACCACCACCACGAAACGGCCGTTCCAGAGCGTTTTCTCAAACAGTTTTTCTAGTGTATTCCACATGTCGGTTTCTATTCGTTGCTATTCATGAAACCCAGCAGATGGAGCAGGCTGGTGAACAGGTTGAAGATGGATACGAACAGCGTGACCGTTGCCATGATGTAGTTGGTTTCGCCGCCGTGGATGATGTTGCTGGTTTCATACAGGATCAGCCCGGACATGAGCAGCACGAAAATGGCCGAAACCGCCAGCGACAGGCCGGGCAGCTCGAAGAACATCGCCCCCAGACCAGCCAGAAAGCCGACCAGGATGCCGACCATGAGGAAACCGCCCATGAAGCTGAAATCCTTGCGGCTGGCCAAGGCATAGCCGGAGAGTCCGAGGAAGATCGCGCCGGTATGCCCCATCGCGGTCATCACGATCTGGCCGCCGTTGGGCAGGCCCAGATAGTGGCTGACAATCGGTCCCAAAGTGTAGCCCATGAAGCCGGTAAGGGCGAACACGAACGCCAGTCCGAGCGCGCTGTCACGGAACTTGGTGGTGAGGAACAGCAGGCCGAAATAGCCGATCAGGGTGACGATCATGCCCGGATGGGGCAGCTTCATGGCCACCGCCGCCGCCGCGCTCAGCGCGCTGAACAGCAGCGTCATCGACAACAGCATATAGGTGTTGCGGATCACCTTGTTGGTGGCAAGCGTCGCGGACGCCTGGGCCGGCAGGGATTGTGACGGGCTGATGGAATGGATCGGGTTCATGGTTCTTTCCTCCTTCTAGTAGTAACAACATGAAGTATAGCGACCCTTTCCAATTCCATAAAGTCGAATATAATTGATATATTATTCGAAAATAACGAACTGGATGGCGCATGGGCACGCTGAATTACAAGCATCTTCACTATTTCTGGGCGGTGGCCAAGGCCGGAAGCGTGACCCGCGCCAGCGAGCGGCTGCACCTGACGCCGCAGACCATCAGCGGCCAGCTGAGCCTGTTCGAGGAGGTGCTGGGCGAGGCGCTGTTCGACCGCAGCGGGCGGCAGTTCGAGCTGACCGAGGCGGGCCGGATGGTGCTGAGCTACGCCGACGAAATCTTTTCTCTCGGCCAGGAGCTGGAGGAAGTACTGCACCACCGCCCCACCGACCGGCCGCTGCAATTCAGGGTCGGCGTCACCGATGCGGTGCCCAAGGCCGTCGCCTATCAACTGCTGGAGCCGGCGATGCAGGTTGTGCAACCGCCGCGCATCATTTGCCGCGAAGGGAAAGTGGCCGC
>JAIOJM010000066.1 GCA_019911785.1 Sulfuricella sp.
CGAAGTGTTCCAGAGCGAGTCGGCAAAACTGCCGAACGCCAAGTGGCTGGCGCAGGGGACGATCTACCCGGACGTGATCGAATCGGCCAGCTCCAAGACCAAGAAGGCCCATACCATCAAGTCGCACCACAATGTCGGCGGCCTGCCCGATACCCTGCACCTCAAGCTGCTGGAGCCGCTGCGGGAACTGTTCAAGGATGAAGTGCGCGAGCTCGGCGTTGCGCTCGGCCTCCCTCATGACATGGTTTACCGTCACCCCTTCCCGGGTCCCGGCCTGGGGGTGCGCATCCTGGGCGAAGTGAGGCCGGAGTTCGCCGAACTGTTGCGTCGTGCCGATGCCATTTTCATCGAGGAGTTGCGCGCTTCGGGCTGGTATGAAAAAACCTCGCAGGCCTTTGCCGTATTTCTGCCCGTGAAAGCAGTAGGGGTGATGGGCGACTGCCGCACCTATGATTACGTCGTCGCGCTACGCGCAGTGCAAACCCAGGACTTTATGACCGCACACTGGGCGGAGCTGCCCTATACTCTTCTGGGCAAGGTTTCCAACCGCATCATCAACGAAGTGCGCGGCATCAACCGCGTCGTCTACGACATCTGCGGCAAGCCGCCCGGAACGATTGAGTGGGAGTGACAGGGACTATTAGTACCTATTAGCGACTATTGAAAACCGTCGAAAAATCAATCATCAACGAGAAATATATAGATTGGTTTTTAAGGGAATTATGCCCCAGCCTTCTTCTGGTGACGGTATTCGTGGCGGTATTGGAGCAATCGTCAACAAGCGTAAGGGTCGATACCGTCGTTCTGAATTTCTTGATCTGACGGTATCGGGTGAAGCCTATCGATATTGCTCTTCTCGATTTGTCGGATGGCGTGAGTTTGATTGAATTATTTGCGATAGTTAGCGCATGGCTTTAACTCAATCAAATAGTTCAATAAGGCGCCTGCTTGAAGCGTTGCCGCGCGGCGAGGCCGTGAGCCTCTACCTGCCATTCAAGCCATATCAGAAATTTGGCAAGACAGAGCCGCCTGAGCGCTGCAGCCTTGTGGAGCAGTTGGTAAGTCGGATATGGAGCCCTGCTCGACTGACAGAGTATTTATGAAAAACAAATCGCCCAAACCAGGTGGCACCAAGACAACCAAGCCACCAAAAGAACCCAAACTCTCCCGTACTCAGGCGCCGGCGGAGCTGTCCCCTGTTGACTGGCAGCGTGCGCTACGCCGTCAGTTCGGTCGTGAGCAGACTTTCGGGCTGGAAAATATCGGCACGGAGCCGTTCTTTTCCGAGTTTCGCGTCAGCAACCCGCAGTCGAAGAGCGCCTATCGCGTGGCGATTCGCGGCAAGCAGCCGGGCGACAACTATTGCGCCTGCCCCGATTACGGTAGCAACGAACTGGGAACCTGTAAACACATCGAGTTCGTTCTTGCCGTGCTGGAGAAAAAACGTGGCGCCAAGGCAGCCTTTACGCGCGGCTACCATCCGCCGTTCTCCGAACTCTATTTGCGCAACGACAGTATGCGCAGCGTGCATTTCCGTGCCGGCACGGATTGTCCGCCAGCCGTGCGCAAGGCGGCGGTGCTGTTGTTCGACGAGGCACGAGAATGGCAGTTGCGGGATCTGCAATTGGATGGGCTGGAACGCTTTATCGCTCTGGCAGCAAAAAGCGGCCACGAGTTGCGAGCCTATGACGATGCGCTCGATTTTCTTGCCGGGCGACGTGATGCGGAACGCCGGTCGCTTGCACTCGATGGCTTGTTCCCGCGAGGGGTGACCGATCCGTCGCTGAAGAGACTGCTCAAAGTGCCGCTCTACCCGTACCAGACAGAGGGTGCTTTGTTTGCCGTGCGCGCGGGCAGGGCGCTGATCGGCGACGAAATGGGCCTGGGCAAGACCATCCAGGCCATCGCCGCCGCCGAGATTCTGGCCCGGCATTTCGGCATATCGAAAGTGCTGGTGATCTGTCCGACTTCACTCAAATACCAGTGGCAAAGCGAGATAATGCGTTTTTCAGGGCGTGACTCTCGCGTCATTGCCGGTGGTCGCTCCCAGCGCCAGAAAGACTATGCGCTGGACGACTTCTGCAAGATCACCAATTACGAAAAGCTCCAGCCCGATCTCGACCTGATCACTGCCTGGTCGCCGGACCTGGTGATCGTCGACGAGGCACAGCGGGTGAAGAACTGGAACACCATCGCCGCCCGTGCACTGAAACGCATCGACAGCCCCTACGCCGTGGTGCTCACCGGCACGCCGCTGGAAAACAAGCTGGAGGAATTGATCTCCATCGTCCAGTTCGTCGACCAACACCGCCTTGGACCGACCTGGAAATTGCTGCACGAACACCAGGTCAAGGACGAGCATGGGCGCGTCACCGGCTACACCGGGCTGGAAAAGATCGGCCAGACACTGGCGCCGATCATGATCCGCCGCCGGAAATCCGAAGTGCTGCAACAGCTGCCGGAGCGCACCGACCAGAACCTGCTGGTGCCGATGACCGAATTGCAGATGACTTACCACCAGGAAAACGCGGAGATCGTGACCAAGATCGTGCAGCGCTGGCGGAAGATGAAGTTCCTTTCCGACAAGGACCAACGGCGCTTGACCTGCGCCCTGCAGAACATGCGCATGTCGTGCAACAGCACTTATCTGCTTGACCAGGAAACTGATCACGGCGTCAAGGCGGATGAACTGGCGGCGTTGTTCGATGGCCTGTTCGAACAATCGGATGCAAAGGCCGTGGTGTTCAGCCAATGGACGCGCACCCACGACATCGTGATCCGGCGCCTGGAAGCGCGCGGCATCGGCTACGTCAGCTTTCACGGTGGCGTCCCTTCGGAGAAACGCCCGGCGCTGGTGGAACGCTTCCGCGACGATCCCGATTGCCGCGTGTTCCTCTCGACCGATGCCGGGGCGACGGGCTTGAATTTGCAACATGCATCCACCCTCGTGAATATGGATTTGCCGTGGAATCCGGCGCTGCTCGAACAGCGCATCGCCCGGATTCACCGCATGGGTCAGAAGAGGCCGGTGCGGATCGTCAATTTCGTCGCCAAGGGCACGATAGAAGAGGGCATGCTCTCGGTGCTGGCCTTCAAGCGTTCGCTGTCGGCGGGAATTCTCGACGGTGGAACGGGCGAGATATCGCTGGGCGGCTCGCGCCTCAACCGCTTCATGAAGGACGTCGAGAACGTCACCGGCCGCATGGGTGAAGGCGAGGCCATGACACCTGCCGAAGAAGCGGCAGGCGTGACGACCGTGACCGAAGCCACATCCGTGCCGGAAGAGAATACTGACGCAAAAGTCGGCGTTGGCGAGATGGCGATCCCGGAGCATGAGGGGCGAGATGTGTCAGAACAGACCCCGCGCAACGAAGCGGATCCTTGGCAAGCATTGGTGCTGGTTGGTGCTCAGTTGGTTTCTGCCCTCGGAGCGGCCAGCAATCCCGCTGCTCCGGCGCATCCATGGATCGAGCGCGATCCGGGTACCGGGGCGCAAAGTCTCAAACTCCCTTTGCCGCCACCGGAAACGGCGGGAAAAATTGCCGATGTGCTTTCACTGTTGGCGAACACCTTGCGGGGCCGACGCCCATGACTGCCGAGGTGATGGATCAACGATGCATTCAGCGATGGTTACACGGACCGCAGCACCTATTGCCACGACCGACCATCGCGCAACCAGTCGGCTATGATCGGCGACGGCGTTTGAACCCATAGTCCTGAATAGTCAGTACAGGATCAGTTTTTCGTTATTGCCCGGGAACCCGCATGAACACTGAACGTTCTTCTGGAGACGGTATCGGTGACGGTATTGAGAGGGGTAGTTCTGATCAAACCTAGTAATGGCAAGGCTTTCAAGGCCATCGTAACAATCGAGTGGGAGTGACAGGGACTATTAACGTCTATTGACGACTATTGAAAACCGTCGAAAAATCAATCATCAACGAGTAGGGAAGTAAGCGTCCATTCCATTAGAGCCCGGGGACTTTAGTTTTGTGAGCCGTTGTCACCTCATTGATCAGAACCCACCCTCGCGCCAAAATACCGTGAATATCTGGCGCAAGAAGCGCAGTCCCGGCGCTTCCCAAGTGCCGGCGATGGTGACCCGGCCGCGCCAAGCATGCTGCATCGTGTCTCCGGCCGAGACGACTTTCAGCACCACCCGATAGACCGCCTGCTCCGGGTAGAGCACGCCGTTTTTCTCGCGCACCGGCACCTGGCCGCCGAACAGGCTGGCCAGTTCGGGTTCGCTCAGGGTACGCGTCGCATCGCGGTCAATGCTCGCCACCTCCAACCGCAGGTCGGGCCCGCCCATGCCGTCCGCGACGAACAGCGCCCGGTCGCCAGGTGCGATGCGATAGATGTCGCGGTCGTCGATATAGGCAACGACCTGGAGCTTGTCTTCCCGTACGTGCCAGCCGATCGCCTCGTGCTGGCCGACCCAGTCGCCGACGCGCAGATCGGGGTCGACATCGCGCAAGGTTCCGGCATAGGGCGCCACCGGCGCGTAGGCTGCGGCATCGGCTGACACCGTGCCGGCCTCGGCCTCGGCGGTCGCCAGCTGTTCGTTCAACACCTGCCACTGGCTGCGCTGATCGCTGTCGAACCCCGCCACCGCCGATTGCCACGACAGGCGTTTCTGGCGTGCATCGCTTTGTCCGGCACGCAGCTGTAATTCCGGCGAATCCATGCGCACCAGCAGCGTGCCGGCGTCCACGCGGGCATCAGTCGCCACCGGTAGCGCGACGATGCGCGCATGCGCGGGTGCGTAGATGGCGAATTGTTCCTGCGGCTGTAACAGCCCGCTCGTGCCGATCCGCGTCGGCCACGGCAACACGAACAGCACGGTCAGCGTGCCGGCCATCAGGGCGCTGCGCCGCGCCCGGCGGCTTCGCCGCAGTGCCGGCCAGCGTACCCGCCAGGCCTGGCTTTCGTGCCACAGCGGCAGCAGCACGAACCAGCCAATTTCGACGAGGAACAGGAATATGCCCAACGCTTTGATGAAAAAATGGTAGACCAGCACCGCAATGCCGAGAAACAGCACCAGCCGATAGACCCAGGTCGCCCAGGCGAACAGGAGCAGCGCGGTATGGCGATGCTGCGGGAAATGCTCGGGCACCGGCTCCCCCAGTGCGAAAAGCCGCTCGCGCAAGTCCCATCGGGCCAGCGCGAAGGCCCGCGCATGGAGGTTGGGAACCTGCAAATAGTCGGAAAGCATGAAATAACCGTCGAAGCGAAGGAACGGGCTGGCGTTGATGGCGAGCGTGGCGATCCAGGTCGTCGTGGACAGCAGGAAGGCCGCCGACTTCGGCCAGCCTTCGGGCAGCCACACCCAGGCCAACGTCGCCCAGGCCGCGATCATCAGTTCGACGGCGATGCCGGCTGCGGCGACCTTGAGGCGCTGGTCGCGGCGTGTGAGTTTCCAAACTTCGTTGGTGTCGGTATAGGCCACCGGCCATAGCACCAGGAAGGCCACTCCCATCGTCGGCACGCGGCAACCGTAGCGCCTGGCAGTGAGGCCGTGGCCCAGCTCATGCAGCACTTTTACGGCAGCGATGGTGGCGCCGTAGGCGAATAGACCTTCCGTGCTCAACAGGTCCACGAGCGTTGCGGAAAAGCGTGCCCATTCGCGGTAAATGCCCAGCAGTCCGAAGACGCCAGCGGCCAAGGTAAGGTGCAGAAATCCCCGGCTATAGAGGAAATCCAGGCGACCGGCCCAGCGGGCAAGCCAGCGGTCAGGCCGCACCAGGGGAATGCGGAAGAACAGGTAGTTGTGCAGCAGCCAGCGCGCCAGGCCGCCGCGTCGCCTTTGCAGCGCCTCGGCCAGACGGGCGGCGCTGCCCGGCTCGGGCTGCAGGAGTTGGTGTTCCTGATTGAACAGCGCGAGCCGCTCGACGTCGGCGGCCTCGATATGCAATGTGGTTTCCATGCAAACCGCTGCGGCGATGCTTTCGGCATCGCCCATGAACCAGCGGCTCAGTATCTCGAAGCTCGGCCAGTCGATCTGGAAGAACTGGTTGCGCACCGGGTCGTGTAGCGTCCAGCTCGGCTGGCCGTCGGCCAGGTGGGACCCGGGCAACAGAGCCAGTTCCTCGCGCAGCGGCGGCAGCGCCATCAGAGCGCCAGGAACTGGTGTACTGCGGCCAGCGGCCGGCGCAGCACCCAGTAGCAGAACGGTACCCGGCCGCCGTAGATCCTGGCCGTGCCCTTAAGGCCGATGCGTTGGCCGGTCGCACCGTCGAGCGCCGCCCGCAGCCGGTATGCGTAGCTGCCATCCGGCCGCGGCACGGCGCCGTAGCTCACGTAGCGCATATGGCCGGATACGGCGGAAAAGGGGCTAGCGGCGAGATAGAGGTCGGTTTGTGCCTGTTGTGGCAGCGGAATCGCGTCGCCGACGGCGATCCACGCCTCGATTTCCACCTCGTCGGGCATGGCCACCCGCATCACTTTCTCGCCGGTCTGCACCGGCCGACCGATCCATTCCGAGGGATCGTCGAAGATGGCGATGCCGTCCTGGGGGGTAACGACTTGGGCGCGTTCGAACTGGCCCTGGAGAAATTCCGCCTCGGCGCGTTTTTCGCCAATCTTGCCGAGTAGCACGGCGAGCTGCCCCTTTGCTTTGGCGTCGGTCAAAGCGATCTGCGCGATCTGGCGATATTCGGTTTCTGCCGTCTCCAGCGCCTGACGGGCCATTTCGAGCCGGCTGGCGATGGGCGCTTCGTCGAAGCTGAACAGCGGCTGTCCGGCCTTCACCACAGCGTTTGGCTGCACGTGAATCTGCCCGATTACGCCATCGAGCGGCGCGCGGATGACGGCTGGATGCGCCGGCACCAGTTCACCCGGCGCAAGCACCGTCAATCGCACCGGAAACAGCAACGCCGCCAGCACGGCCAGGCCGATCTGCACCGGGCGGCGGCGCCACCACTTGCCATGGGCATCGTCGGCCAGCCACGCGGAGAGCTTTTCCCGCAGCAGCGCCGCCGACCACGGCGGCGCACGAAAACGCGCCAGCCAGGCGTGGCGCCAAGCGTCGATCCACTCGCCGAGCAGCGCCAGCGTCGCGTCGGCATAGCGGACATCCCCCGCCAGCAGCAGGCCGCCGCGCGCGCTGCCCGGATGATCGGCGCTCCCCAGCAGCGGCAGCCAGACGGCTTCGCCCGGTAGCCAGTCTGCCCATTCCGCCGCGACAGCGGCCGGCACGTCCGCCGACGTCACTCGTTGCGGCGCCGCGATGACGCAAAGTTCGCGGCACAGGCGATCGAGCCATTGCACATAAGGGGCATTGCCCTCCGGCTGGATCACCCCCGACAGCGTGCGCACGCCGCCGTCCTCGAACCACAGCGCCGCCTGCCGGTAGGGTGCCAGCGCGCGGCTGTCGTTGACCAGCAGGAACGCCAGCTCCTCGGCGCTCGCCGCCGCGCGGGCATGGTGGCACAGCTCGACAAGGGCGAGCAGCGGATTGGCGGGCGACGCTTCACCTTGCGGAAGACTCATGCGCGCACGCGGCTCGCCGCCTGGGCGCTACGCGACAGGGCGGCCAGGTGCTCGGCCAGAACCGGCGGGTGCCTGGTGAGACGCAACTGCTCGCTCAGGCTGGTGCGACCCTGCGGACCCGGGCGGATGCCGGTGTCGCGCCCCTGCCCGCGGCCTACATCCTGGCTCTGTTCATGGCCGACAACGATGCGAAAGGTAGCGACCGCCTCGCGCCCTTGCGCGTCGCGGGCAACGACTTTGATATAGAGCTCGCCGCTCGCGCCGGCGGGCGGCTGCACCTTGAATTTGCCGCTGGCGGCATCGAAGGAAACCCAGGCGGGCAGCGGCTGCCCGTTCATTTGCGCCGCCTGTAGCTGCACTATGGCATTCGGATCGGTGTGGGCAAAGGCGTCGGCCGGAATGGCGATTTCCGTTCGTGCTGCCGGTTCCAGGATGGTGTCGGGCATGCCGCGATTGACGACCAGCGTGTCCGCCGCCCCGTCCGCCTTGGGGATCACCACCGCCTGGAATCCGCTGGGGTTGGGCGGCTGAGTCAGGACAAAGGCGGCTTCGCGCGGCGGTGCCTCGCTAACCGGGCGGGTTGCGCCCGGCGCAGGGAATGCCGGTACGGTTATCGGAGCCGGTGGCGTCATCGTGCCAATCGCATTGAGGTTCGCCAGCGTTGGCGCGCTGACCGACGACGTCTCACTAACGAACACGATCGTCGTGGTTGTTGGCGCGGTTATCGGCACTGCGGGTGGTTCAGGCGTCGGCGCGGCCGTCGGCGGCGTGCTCATCGCCGTCGTTGGGGGCAACGGGGGCGGGACCAGCGCAGCCGTGTACGTGGATGCCGCCGTCCGGGTGCTGCGACCGTCGTCGGCCGTCACCAGCACCTTGACGTGCTTGTTGAGGTCGGATGAGGTCGACACGTAGGTGTTGGCGGTCGCTCCGGCGATCATCGCTTCGTTCGTGCCGCTGGCATCGTCGGCGCGGTACCACTGGTAGCTGTAGGTGAGCGTATCGCCGTCGGCGTCGCTCCACGAGCCGCTGCCAGCGGTGAGCTGGCTGCCGACCGTCGTTGTACCGCCTATGCTCGGCACCACTGAGTTGTTCGGCGCCGTGTTGGCAATCACGCTGCGCGTCGTGGCTGCCGTCACCGTGTTGCTACCGTGGCCGTCGTCGGCCGTCACCACCACCTTGACGAACTTATGGGCGTCCGCCGTCGCCAGCGTGTAGGCGCTCGCGGTGGCGCCGGAGATAGCCGCTTCGTTGGTGCCGCCGGCATCGTCGGCGCGGTACCACTGGTAGCTGTAACTCAGCGTGTCGCCGTCGGCATCCGTCCAGGTGCCGCTGCTTGCCGTCAGTTGGCTGCCCACGGTCATCGTGCCAATGATCGTCGGCACCGCCGCGTTGACCGGCGCGGTGTCGGCGATCGCGCCGCGTGCCGAAATCGCGGTCTGCGTATTGCTACCGTGGCCGTCGTCGGCGGTGACCACCACCTTGACAAACTTATGGGCGTCCGCCGTCGTCAGCGTGTAGGCGCTGGCGGTGGCGCCATTGATGGCTGCTTCATTGGTGCCGTTGGCATCGTCGGCGCGGTACCACTGGTAGCTGTAGGTGAGCGTGTCGCCGTCGGCGTCGCTCCACGTGCCGCTGCCAGCGGTGAGCTGGCTGCCGACCGTCGTTGTACCGCTGATGGTCGGCACCGCCGTGTTGCCTGGCGGCGAGTCGGTCACCAGAGTCCAGGCGGTGGCGGCGGTCGGCGTGTTGCCGTGGCCATCGCTGGCCGTGACCACGGCGCGCACGTACTGGTGCGCTTCGGCGGTGGTCGCGGTGTAGCTGCTATTCGTGGCGCCGACGATGTTCGCCGCGCCTGTGCCGGCGTTATCGCTCGCGCTCTGCCACTGGTACGAATAGGTTACGGGGTCACTGTCGGGATCGCTCCAGGTGCCCGTGTCGGTCGAGAAGGCGCCGCCGCCGACCGTTGTGCCGCCGCCGATCGTCGGGGCGATGCTGTTGGCGGGCGACGCATTGTTGACGACCAAGGCCGGCGTCGAGTAGGCCGCTGCGGTGGCGGTGCCGTCGCCGGCAATGACTTTCACATAAACGTACTTGGTGTTATCCGCCGACACCAGGGTATAGCTGTTGGCGGTGGCGCCAGCGATAGCGGCTTCGTTGCTGCGGCTGGCGTCGTCGGCACGGTACCACTGGTAGCTGTAGGTCAGCGTGTCGGCGTCGGCATCGCTCCAGGTGCCATGATCGGCGGTCAGTTGATTGTTGACCGTATGGGTGCCGCTGACTGCGGGAACCACATCGTTGGCCGGCGCCGAGTTGGCGACGGCGCTACGTGTTGTGGCAGCGGTCTGGTCGCTGCTGCCGTGGCCGTCGTCGGCGGTGACCACGACCTTGACGAACTTGTGGGCGTCGGAACTCGCCAGCGTGTAGGTGGCGGCTGTGGCGCCGGAAATCGCCGCTTCGTTCGTGCCATTGGCATCGTCGGCGCGATACCACTGGTAGCTGTAGCCCACCGTATCGGCATCTGCGTCCGTCCAGGTGCCGCTGCCGGCGGCGAGCTGGCTGCCTACGGTCATCGTGCCGGTGATCGCCGGCAGCGCCGCGTTGGCTGGGGCGGTGTTGGCGATTGCGCTGCGCGTCGAGGCTGCCGTCACCGTGCTGCTGCCGTGGCCGTCGTCAGCGGTCACCACGACCTTGACGAACTTGTGGGCGTCGGAACTAGCCAGCGTGTAGGTGGCGGCGGTGGCGCCATTGATGGCCACTTCATTGGTGCCGCTGGCATCGTCGGCGCGGTACCACTGGTAGCTGTAGGTCACGCTGTCGCCGTCGGCGTCGCTCCAGGTACCGCTGCCGGCGGCGAGCTGGCTGCCCACCGTCGTCGTGCCGCTGATGGTCGGCACCGCCGTGTTGGCTGGCGCCGAGTCGGTCACCAGAGTCCAAGCGGTGGCGGCGGTCGGCGTGTTGCCGTGGCCATCGCTGGCCGTGACCATGGCGCGCACGTACTGGTGCGCTTCGGCGGTGGTCGCGGTGTAGCTGCTATTCGTGGCGCCGACGATGTTCGCCGCGCCTGTGCCGGCGTTGTCGCTGGCGCTTTGCCACTGGTACGAATAGCCGATGGTGTCGCCGCCGGCGGTGGCGTCGGTCCAGCTGCCGTTGGTGGTGGTGAAGGCCGTGCCGCCGACGGTGGTGCCGCCGCCGATGGCCGGGTTGGTGCCGCACACCGGCGCCGGGTCGAAACTGACGGCGAAGGTCTTGGCGGAGGCCGCCGCCGCGACGGCGTTGCCGGCCAAGTCCTTGACGGAGCCGCCGTTGATGCCGATGGTATAGGTGCCGGCGTCGCTCGTATCCCAACTGCCGCCGGGCGGCGTGACGGTGTAGGTCACGGTGTTGCCGCTGGCGGAAATACCGGTGACGGTCAGGGCGTTGTTGGACGGGTCCTTGACCGTGACGTTGCCGGTGCCGAAGGTGGCGGTGTCGATGCCGGCGCCGGCGTCGGCATAGGCGACGGTAAAGCTGAAGCTGGTGCCGCCGGGCGCCGAGAGGTCCGCAGCCACCGGCGTGCCCGCAGTCGGCGCGGTGCTGTCGAGCGTAATCGCGTTGGCCGAATGCGCGCTGACGTTGCCGGCGGCATCGACGGTATAAACGTAGTAGCTGCCGTCGGCGAGCCCCGTCGCCGCAATCGTGGTGTTCGTGTTCGCCGCCGCGACCGTCGTCGCCTTGGCCGTGCCGGCGGTGACGGCGTTGTCGAGCGAGGCCATGTCGGTCACCGTGACCGACGCGGCGACCAGGTAGGCCTTGCCGGTTTCGGTGCTCTGCGCCGTCGTCACGCTGGTCGAGTTGGTCTGCGTCGCGGCGGTGACCGAGGCGGTGGGCGCGGCGGTGTCGAGCGTATAGGCCTGGCTCTTGACCGTGCCGTCGTTGCCGGCGAGATCGGTGACTTTGATCTGGAGGGTGCCGCTGCCGGAAAGCGTCACGCCGTTCCAGGTCAGCGCGGTGCCGGAGACCTTGCTGGTGATGTCGGCCCAGGTGGCGCCATTGTCGAGCGAGCCGTAGACGACGTCCGTTCCGGCCGGCGTTCCGCTCAGCGTCGCGGTGATGGTCTGGGAGGCCGTGTTGGTGATGAAGTCGCTGCCGCTCGTGCCGGTGTCGTTGGAGAAGGCGAGATTGCTGAAGGTGATGGCCGGGGCGGTCTTGTCGAGCGCGATGCTGCGCGCGCCGCTCAGGGCGCTGGTCAGCGAACCCGTCGCCGAGGTGACAACGGCATAGATGTTGTAGGTGCCGTCGGATACGCCGCTGGTGGAAAGCCCAGTCACCGACCACGAGCCGTTGCTGAGCGTGGCGGTGGCGGTCGGATCGGTGCCGGCGTCGTAGCTGCCGTTGGCGGTCTTGTCGAGGAACACGCGCACCGTGCTGGCGGAGTCGCCGGCCGCGCTGGTGCCGGAGAGGTCGAGGCTGGCGGCGTTGGTGACGTTGTCATTATTGTAGGTGCCGCGGTCGCTGGCCGCAGCCAGGGCCGGCGTGCCGGGCGCGGCGGGGGTGACATTGACGCTGATGGTGCGGGTCGTGCTCGCCGTGCCGTCGCTGACCTGTATCTGGAAGCTGTCGCTGCCCGCGAAGCCGGTCGTGGGCGTGTAGGTGAGCATGCCGCCGGGGGTAATGTCGGCGCTGCCGGAATTGGCGGTGGCGCCGGTAATAGTCAGGCTGCCGTGGCTGGGCGCGGCGGCCTGCGTCCAGGTTTCGGTCTGGCTGGCGTCGCTGTCGCTTGCGTGCACCAGGGAGGCGAAGTCGGTGGCCGAGGCGTTCTGCGCGATGTTCAGCGTGGTGCCGGTGGCCGTGAAGGTGGGGGCGGTGTTGGCGGCCACCGGGTCTGAAAAATCGATGTTGTCCAGTGTGATGCAAACCCCGCGGGTTTCACCCGCTGCCCGAATGAATCTCACAGTATCGATTTGGTTCCACGAGGTTCCGAACGAAAGCACCCCCGCGCCATAGTTAGCCGAGTTCCTGGTGTAGGCAATTGCCGCATTGCCGGAACCGTAGGAGCCGCTCGCCTGGAAGTTGAATCCGCTGACCCTTACAACTTCTGTTCCACTGCTACCGCCATCGTATCCGACGATGTCGAAATTCTGGGCGAAGGAAGCACTTGTGTCATAAGCATTTCCCGCCAGGGAAACCAGCTTGAAGTTGCTGCCATCCGAGGTTCCGAATTCGAACTGGGAAATACCCGTATCGGCTGATCCGGCAAAATCGGATACCAGCCCCTTGCCGGAAAATCCCGTGATGTTTTCGCCGAAATAAGCGATCAGATCGTCAATGACATCTGGAGTCGCAATGCCATTCGATGCGTAGGTAATGCCGTCGACAACAAGGCTGGTCGCGGAATTGTTCGAATTGTTGTTGCTCTCGAAGTTCTTGTCGGATGGTGTTGCAAGAAGCCAGGCGAAGCCTGCCGCCCGTTGCGCATCGACAATAACGGCCGACTCTATGCTTCCTTTCTCGATTTCGAGTGCCCAATTCCCGCCTAGACCCGCCGCTCCGGTCGCATCGTTCGAGGCCGCCACGTCGCACCCGACACTACCAGCCAGTGCATCGACAAACGCTTGGCCATCCGCTCCCTTGGCGATGTCGCAACCGTAGAGCAGCAAATCACCGCCCGACTTCATGGCATGGCCGATCTCGGCGAGTTCAGCTTGCACGACCGGGGCGAACAAACTGTCATTGGTGAGAGTATCGCTGCCTAGGCGCAGGGTAGCCTCATTGCCGTGGCTCATGAGGTGGATGGCATCGTAGCCGGTATGGGTTTCGGCCCACTTGGCGATCTGCGCGAGGCCGCTCTTGCTACCGTCGATTTCCTGGATTTCCACGCCGGCGCGGATGCCGGCTTCGAGCGTCTTGTAATCGGCGACCGAGGTGTCGACGAAGGAGACCTCCTTCTTGCCGCCGTTCTGGCTCGGATCGGCCGCGCGTACCTGCACGGGTGTGGGGGCGTCGGGGATCAGCGCCTTGGCGGCGGCATCGGGCAAGGCGTGAGCGGCATCTGCAATAGCGGCGCCGTCAAACATGAAGCGTTGTTCGAGGGCCAGCGGGCGAATACAGGGCAAGGGAAGGCGGCGCGACTCGTTGGGCGCGGAGGCTGCTGTCGCGCGCGTAGCGCAACGGCTCGTTGTCCGCTTGCCGCGGCTGCGGACGGTTTCGGCGACGGCGACGAAGCTGCGGGTGACTTCGTTCCAGACGGTGCGGTAGAGGTGGTTCATGGCGGTGCTCCCGGAATCAAGGCCGGCTCGGTTCGGGCAGGCAGGGCGTTGTCGAGTTTGCGGCGGGGGTCGGCAAGGCTTGTATTTGTCGGCCAAAACGATAAACTGTGCATATATGCATATAAAAAGCGAGGTGATGAAGATGCAAAAGCGAATGACTATTTCGATCGATGAAGCGGTCTATGAAGGTCTGGTTCGGGTCGTCGGGCGGCGGAAGATCAGCCGCTACCTGGAGGACTTGGCGCGCCCTCACGTTGTCAAGGACGACCTGGAAGCTGGCTACGAGGCCATGGCCAAGGACAAGCGGCGCGAGCATGAAGCGCGCGAGTGGAGCGAAGGGCTGATCGGGGACGTGGCCGATGCTGCGCGGTGAGGTCTGGTGGGTGGAGTTCGATCCGGCAGTCGGTAGCGAGATCAGGAAAACCCGACCGGCCGTGATCGTGAGCAACAACGCATCGAACAAATACATGGCTCGTGTCCAAGTGGTGCCGCTCACGAGCAACACCGGGCGCTTGTATCCGAGCGAAGCCGTGGTGAGCGTGGCCGGCAAGCAAAGCAAGGCGATGGCCGACCAGATCGCGACGGTGGACAAGCAGCGCTTGAAGGAGCGGCTGGGCCAGCTTTCCCGCGAAGACATGACGGCTGTCGAGAAGATCATAAAGATTCAGTTGGGAATCCCGCTTTGAGGATACTGAGCTTCCCCAAAAACAGGCAAAATCTGGGACAGCCCCCGGTTTTCCGCTTCATTTCCCCTCCGGTTGCGCCATCAGCACCTTGCCGCTCATGCCGGCGATCAGATCCTTGAAGCGGCCGTCGATGACGGCGGTGAGCTTGACCGACTGGCTCACCGGGTCTACGCGGGCGCCGATGCGCAGCACCTTGGCCGGGTAGGTCTTGGCGGTTTCGTCGATGCTGACCTGGAAGCCGGCGCCGGGTTTGAGCCACACCAGCCATTTCGAGGGAACGATGAATTCGAGTTCCAGCGCGGAATCGTCGAGGATTTCGAGCAGCGCCTGGCCGGGCTGGACGTATTGCTGTTCGCGCACTTTCTGCTCGGCGATGCGGCCGGCGAAGGGAGCCGCCACGGCGCACTTGCTGATCACGGCGGCGTAGGCAGCGACTTCGGCGCGCGCTTTCATGGCTTCGGCTTCCGAGGTTTCGAGCTCCACCTTGCCGACCGAATGGAGCTCCATCAGGCGGCGGTTGGCGTCCCGGATTTTCTCGGCGCCGCCGAGGGCGGCCCGGGCCTTGTCGAGTTGGGCCTGCTGTAGCGTGCAGTCGAACTGGATCAGTGTCTGGCCATGGCGGAAAGCCGCGCCTTCGGGCAGCGGCAGGCGGCTTACCTTGGCGCCGATTTCGGCTGCCAGCGTGGTGTAGCGGCGCGGGGCGAGCTGGGCGCGGATTTCGCGCCGGTCGAGGGCGCTCGGCGCGGTGGTGGGGGGCGTTATGGTGTTCTTTTGCATTGCATTTGCGCCGCTATTGTCGGCGCAGACGACGCCGGCCCAGAGGCAGCCTGCGAGCAGCAGGGGAAGCGGCGCTTTCATTTGCGCTCGGACGTTGTGACCAAGGGCGCCTGTTTTTCCTCGGGCGTGGACAGCAGCGCGGCGCTACCGGAATTCCATGCCACGATGGCGCGCCCAACCGCCGCGCGCAGATCGGCGAGCGGGATGTCTTCCTGTGCGCCGATCAGCGGTTCGAGGCCCAGCGTCGCTTGCAGCTTGGCGGCGGCGGTCTGGGCGTTGGACAGCGCCTGGTAGCGTCGCAGTTGCGAGAGGATGGTGGCGGTCTGCTGTGCGACGCGGTCGAGCCGGGTCTGTTTCCCGGCCTCCTCCTGGTTGGCGACGTGCCCGGCCAGGCGTGCGTCCACTGCGGCGATGGCGTCGGCGCGCGCAAACTGGTGGGCGGCGTTGGCATATTGCAGGCGTGCGATGTGCAGTTGCGTGAGCACGGCCATCTGCGTGGTCATGCGCTTCTGGTCGGCCAGCATGACGCCGGCATCGGCGAGGCGCATCTGCGCGGGCGCCGCGAGCAGGCCGAGCAGGTTGAGCGAAAGTTGCGCGCCAACTTCGTTCCAGTTCTGGTTGATGAGGTAACTGTCGTTGCTGGTCTTGACGGCGTAGTTGAACGAGAGCCCCGGGAATATCTTGAGCAGGGTACGGCGGGTTTCCTGCTGCGCGATGCGACCGTTGTAAATGCTTTCGCGCAGGTCGGGGTTGTTGAGCAGCGCGCGTTCTTCCATCTTGTCGACGGAGACATCGAGCCAGACGGTGTTCACGCCGGCGGCGGGCTCGACGACGGTGAATGAGTGTGCCAGCGGCAGGCTGGCGAGCGCGGCGAGTTCGATGCGTGCGGTGGAAAGTTCCTGTTCGATGGTTTCGAGCAGGCGCAGGTTTTCGAGTACCTGGCGCTGGTAACGTAGCGGTTCGACGGGCGAGCGCTGCCTCTCGTTCTCGGCTTGCCTGGCGTCGGCGAGCGCCGCTTCGGCCTCCGCAATGGTGCTGCGCAGGGTGCCGATAAGCTGTTGGGCGGCGACCACGCGCCAGTAGGCGGTGCGCACGTCCTGGATCAGGTTGTGCAGCGACTTGCGGCGGTGCTCGGCGGCGATCAGGACGCGGTCGGCATTCTGCCTGGCGGCGTAATAGCTCTGGCCGAAATCCAGCAGGCTCCAGGAGAAGCCGAGGTCGGTGGTGCTGGCCGAGCGATCGGAGGAGATGAATGGGTTGGCGAGCGAGGGCGCGCCGGTGACCGAATCTTTGCTGCGCGTGGTGAGATCGTTGTTGCGGCTATGGTAGCCGGCGGCGGCGACCAGCTTGGGCAGCATGTCGTATCTGCCGACGTCGAGGGTGCCGGCGGCGATCGCCTCTTCCATCGCCTTGAGGCGGCGTTCCGCGTTGTACTTAATGGCCCGCGCGATGGCGTCTTCGAGCGTGAGCGGCCCGTTCAGCGGTTCAACGCCGCGCGCCAGCGCCAGTTTGTCGGCATGAGCTGTTTCGGCGATTTCGGCGCTACGTAGCGCTTCAGGCTGTAAGGAGGCACAGCCTGCAAGCAGCAGAGCAGCCGCTGCGCTTGCAGCAAAGGCGTAGCGGGAAGGGCGCGGCCGGGAGGTTCGCATGGGTTCGAGACTCGTGGAATTGACGAGTCAATATTATGCCGTTCGTGATATCCGGCGTGGCGTCTGGCGTTCTATGTAATTGCGCCGGATTTCTATGCAATACGTATATGTCGCTCTGCGTGTGTTCTGCCGAACACTATCTCGGCTTCCGCTGGCGCAGCTTGCCTGGCGGATAACCGAATTTTTTCCGGAATGCGTTGATGAAGTTATTGACGTGTGAAAAACCGATTCGTTCCGCCAGCACTTTCATGGGCACATGGCTTTCCTGTAGCGCCAGATGCGCTTCGCGCAGCCGGTGTTCGGTGATGAAGGTGTAGATCGACTGCCCGTATTCCTGTGCGAATCGGTCGTTCAAAGACTTGACGGGCATGCCGTAGCGCATTGCCAGCTGTTCGAGCGTCGGCAGCTTGCCTTCAAGCCGCATCAGGTCGTCGTGCAATTGGCGCACGGCATTGCGCCAGCGCACTTGGCAGGGTATGGTTTGCGGTTCGGTGGCCACGTGTGCTGCCAGGATGCAAAGATATTCGAGCAGTTTCGATTGTGCAAAGAGCCTCTTCAGTGGCCCGGAAAATGCTGGTGACATGATGGCGCATAGCGGTGCCGAAACGTGAGGCGGCATCGCCGCCATTTTCACGACGGGTGCCGGGTTCAGGCCCAGACCGGTCAGCAGACGGTCTGCCAATTCGTCGCCGAGCAGTTCGGCGAGCAGCGTGTCGGTGAGGGCAAAACCTGACACTTCGCTGTCGGAAGAGGCGTCGATCATCTGCCGGACGTGGAATCTGTCAGCATGGCGAAAGAAATCGACGCCCGGCTTGAGGATCAATTCCGCTGCCGGAAAGCGCTCATGGCGGTGGCAGATGCCGCCGCGTATGGTCGCCGCGTGGAAGGTAAGCTCTGCAAACGACGACTGGATTTCCCCTGTCAGTACCAGATTTCCGGCTGCTTCCGGGAGGAATCGATGGGTGGCTTTGAAGACCCGTGCGCCTTCGGCGAGCACCAGGTATTCGAACCAGCCTTGGCCGATTTCCGCCGGGAACGGGTAATCAAGGCGGTGGACGGCGGCGCTTGCCGGGCCGGCCATACCGTCGTTACCGCCGACGGATGGATCGATCAACCAGCGAATGTCTATTTCACGGTGCATGGCGGTATTTCGCGGGCAAGGGACGCATTGTTTTCATTATGGTTCAATCTGCCGGTAGCGATGAGTAGCGGAGGTGGAGTGTTATGGCGATCAAGGGCGCGATTTCAAACAACCTACTGAGAAACAAACGGTACCCATCGGCAGCATTCTGCTGTAACCGAAATGGAATATCAAGGCTGGCCCGCAGAGAGTTGAGAGGCATTCCAGCCTTCATCGCCCAATTTTGACCAAGGTAAACACGGCATTCAATGCTGATTCCGGATCGTGGCAACCCAGGCTCAGGATGCCTTGGCGGTTGGTCATGCCAACCGGTCGTGGGCAACGCACCCTGATGCCGTCCCGGAAGTATTGCGCACGAAAGCCATTCCACGAGCCTTGGATCGCATCCGTTTCGTTTGCGAAAGCAGCCGGCCGGCCCGAGCTTGGCGATGTTGTTGAGCAGAGGCTGGCTTTACCGTGGAACAAAAAGGCTTGGCATAAACTGGCTAGGTAAAATTTGCTGCTCAACGAGCATTGATTATTGGCAGGAAGAGTGAGTATTTTTGGCCAAAAATAAATGATCGTTTATCATGATGCCCATGAAAGAGCGAATCGTGACGATCCATTCAGCAGACGAATTGGGCGCTACGCTCAGGATGCTTCGTAAGGAATCAGGCCTGACGCAGCGCGATGCGGCTGGATTGTGCAACGTCAGCCTTCCGTTCTTGAATCAGGTGGAGCAGGGCAAGTCGACAGCGCAGATCGGCAAGGTACTTGATGTCTGCAAGAGATTTGGGATCGAGATTGTTTTCAAACTACCGGGCCAGAAGTTATGACTTTAGCTATCCTCATGTACTTACAGCATTTATTTGCACGTTGACGGTATTGGAGTGGGGTGTTCTGGGCTGATACCGTCATCGGGATCGTCCGAGCTTTGTAACAAATGAGGCTCCCGAAAATTGACAGGTGAGCCAATAGTAGTTAATAGTAGGCGAAAGGTCGTTTTTTCAAAATCGCCCGGAAACCCGCATGAATACTAAGCGCCATTTTTTTGACGGTATAAGTGACGGTATTTCGGAAAGATCAACGAGCCAAACCCAGTATCCACGCGGGTTTCACGGCTCAGTTGGTAATTGAGTGGGAGTGACAGGTCTTTCAACTACATACCGTCAACCAAATTTTTCGGGCTGACGGTATCAGGGCAAGGGAAATCGTTAGGAACCACCGCCGGTGGCATCTGTTTCGCTCGTCAAAACATGTGGATTTCAAAACG
>JAIOJM010000067.1 GCA_019911785.1 Sulfuricella sp.
CCCTGTCGAGATGCTGGCGTCGAATGGGGGAGATTGCGAAGATTATTCCATTGCCAAATACCTGACTCTCAAGGATTTGGGGATACCGGTGGAGCGGATGCGCATTACCTACGTCAAGGCACTGAATCTCGGCGTCTCGCACATGGTGCTGGCCTATTACCCCACGCCGGACTCGGACCCCTGGATTCTGGATAACCTGGCTGAAGACATTCGCCTCGCTTCCAGACGTACAGACCTGGAACCGGTATACAGCTTCAACGACGACGATCTATGGGCAGGATCCGGGCCGGGGAAAAAGGGTGGCGCCAGCCAGGTTCGTCTGTGGCGGGAATTACAGGAAAAGCTCGCGCGCGAACAGAAGATGTAACAATTTACGTGATAATGGGCCGAAATTGATATTCGATTCTTTAATCAGACAGGCTGCCAGAAGGGGGGCTCCTCCCACCTCGAAACGGCTTGACGCCTTGCCAACCACGCCGGCACCCGGACTGACGTTGATGGTTTCCATCTCGGCCATACAGGGTTGGCGGGCGCCTCGTTATTAGAGTGAGAGTATCCAGTCGGCCAGATTTTTCTGCTCGTTAATGTCCTTGGTATCGATGAGCTTGTGCTTCTCTTCCTTGCCGTCTGAAAGCTTGACCATCGGCTCCGTGGTGAAGTTGGTAATCAGCTTGCTCTGGCCATCGGCCTTGCCCTTGTATTTAGCCGCAACTTTCTTGTAGGAAGGGCCCTTTTTGGTCTTGTCGACAGCATGGCACTTCATGCAGTCGTTCCGTTTTGCCAGAGCCTTCGCGGCATCTGCATCAATGGCGACAGCCTCGGTAGACATGACCGTGACGGCAGAAAATGCAAACAACATGCTGGCGATAATTTTGTGTTTCATTTTATTTCTCCCGATCTGATTAATAAGAAATTCCGGCTAGTTGGTCATGGCGCCGGCAAACCCGACTATCACCAGGACCAGTAGCGTCAGGCCGATGGCGATCAGCGCCAGGCCCAGGATCTTGGAGCCCAGGGTCATGGGCCGCGACGGCGCATCCACCAGATACTTGTCCAGCTCGCCCGTATCCACCAGGCGCTGATACTGGGCCGGATGCTCGCGGCGGAACTCTTCCAGCGACTGGGTGCCGGTGAACATCACGATGTCCGGCGGAGGCAGCTTGTCCGGCCGGAAGTGGTTGTTGAAGAAGTGCACCGTGAAGAGGAACACCGCCGCCAGGAAGGCTTCCTCGCCATGCACGATGGTGGCGACGTTGAATATCCACCCCGGCAGGTAGGTCGCGGTCACGGTCGGGAAGGCCAGCAGCAGGCCGCTGGCGCCGATGATGGAGACCCCCCAGAACACCGCCCAGTAGTCGAACTTTTCGAAGTAGGTCCAGCGGTCGAAGCGCGGTTTCTCGCCCTTGCCGAAAAACCACTTGAACATGCCCACGCAGTCCTCAAGGTCCTTCCAGTTCGGCACCAGCGAATCCGGGCCGAACCAGCGGAAGCTCCTGTCGCGCAGCAACTTCTGCATCACGTAGACGAAGTGGATGAAGAAGATGCCGATGAACAGTGCGGCAGCCACCCGATGGATCAGGGCGAGGCCGCGGGCGCCGCCAAGCGCCTGGGCTACGACCGGCGCCCATCCGGTATGGGAGAACAGCGCCGCGGTACCGGTCAGCACCAGCGTCATGGTGATCAGGGCGAAAGCCAGGTGGGCGATGCGCCAGCCTGCCGGGAAGCGCTGGAAGAACTTCTTCTCGTCCTGCGGCAGCCCCTCGGTACGCACGTGCGGAACGGTCTTGTGCGCCTTGCGATCCTGCCATTCGCGGTAATACCACAAGCCGGAATGCAGCCAGAAGAAGGCGAATACGCCGATCAGCAGGGCAACCATGAACTTGGTGGCGATCCACACTTGCGGATACTTTGCGAAATCGTGGCTATTGGCATGGGGGCCGAAGGTGGCGAAGCCGGCGGTGGCCAGCGGCCGTTTCTTGCCGTCATGGCACTCCTTGCAGGTCTTCAGGCGGTTGTCGGGGTGCACCTTCGACTTGGGGTCCTTCGCCGACAGAATTCCGTGGCTGCCGTGGCAGTTGTAGCACTTGGCCGTTTCGGCATAGCCGAGCTTGGTGACCTGGCCGTGATAGGTGTCGCGGTACGTTTTTAGGTTTTCCTTATGGCAACTGCCGCATTCCTCGTTGTTGAGGAGCTTGAACGAGTCCAGTGAGGTATTGGTGATCTCGTGGTTGGTGTGGCAACTGGTGCAGACGGGCGCCTTGGCATTGTTCTTGTCGAGAACTTCCTTGCCATGGACGGACTCCGCGAATGTTTCGAGCTGCTCGTCGTGGCATTTCTCGCCGCACAGTGCGGGAACCTCATTGCGCCACGCGACGTATTGCGGGCTCTTCTTGTCGGCCGGCACGTTGAAGCCGTGCGTGTTATGGCACTCGGTGCAGTTGGCATTAGGCTGCGTCGGATTGTCCGTGTTCGGACGCGCATGGAAGGATTTCTTGTAGGCCTCGATATTCTTGGCTACGGTTTCCAGCCGCGGCTGGGCGCCAGTCGTGCCGGCCTGCTTCGCCTTGTCCCACAGGGCCTGGTGGCACTGCGCGCAGTCGGGCGCCTTGGCGCCGCTCTTCTGATGCGGGCTGACGTTATCGGTGATGTCGGTGTGGCAGGCGACGCATTCCATCTTGGCATGCACGCTCTTGCCGTATTTATCCGGGTCAATGTCATGCAGCGGACGGCTTTCCCCGTCGGCCCCCGGCACTTCGAGTTTGCCCTTCTTGCCGTCGTGGCAGGTCTGGCAGGTGGCGTTGTCGAGTGTTTGCGATGCATGAGCTGCTTTTTGGATGTCGGCGGCAGTGACTGGCAATGTCGTCAGGGCGCCCGCCACGCAGACAACGGCGGCCATGACCCACTTCGCAAATTGACTGGTATGCATGTTTTTTGTCCGATGATGAGATGTGGCTGGTCAATCGACCGGTAGCATCAAAAAACAGCCTGCCCTGGCCTGATTGCCAGACACCGGACAAGCTGTTGGCGCCGGATTACGGCAGCTTGACGGCGTTGATGTCCACCTTGACGCCCTTCTTGACACCTAGCCCCAGGGTTTTCTCGAAGGAAATCTGGTGGCCGCGCGTGGTGATGTTGTCGTCATGCACGGCAAAGCCCACGTTGTATACGCCACCGGCCTTCAACGTTTTGTCGTCATCATTGGTCAGACCCAGCGGGCGGATCATCACTACCGTCCACATGCCGTCCTTCCAGCTGGCGATGGCGTTGTTGTCGGCGGCCGAGCCCTTGGCATCCTCGCGACTCGTGATGTAGTCGGGAATCATGTCGCCTTCCTTCCAGCCAGCGTTCGGATCAAACGGCACCGCGTTCTGCTCGCGAATCAGGAAGTGATCGCCCTTGCGCAGATCCAGCGCCTTGATCGACTTGTAGCCGACTTTCTTTTCGTCCCACATGAATTTCGGTGCATGCGTCGTCTTGTCGGCATTGCCCGCGAACATGTTCTTGCCGGCATCGAAGTTGCGCCATTCGAGAACGTAACCGTCGTCCGCCATGCCCACCGGGTGGCTGCGATGCGCACGCCACTGGATCAGGTCGACGAAGTAGCCAGCGGCCTTGAGTTTGGCGATTTCTTCCACCGTCTTGCCGGTTTTCCAGTCGGACGCGTCGGTGCGGCTGTCGGGCAGATACTTGCGCACATCGTTTTTCTTGAGCGCAGTCAGCATCGGATTGGCGGCGACTTCTTCCTTGGTGAATTGTTTCGGTGCATCGCGCGAGCCGTCATGGCAGGTCAGCCAGCAACCCTGCTTGGCGAAGCCGGCCACCTTGCCATCGTCGAGCATGATCGACATCCGGTCTTCATAGATGCCGGGCTGCTTGCCTTCCTGCACGACCTTATCCAGCTTGGGATAACCCCAGACTTTCCATTCCTTGCCATCGAAGCGCAGGTACTGGTGTTCGGTGCCGGGATAGGGATTGTCGGTTTTCCACTGGAAGCGCAGATAGGCGTTCTTGTCGTCGTACGCGGCCTGTACCTTGAGTTCCTTGTAGCCCGACTTGCCCGGTACCGCCATGGGCTCCAGTCGACCGCCTTTCACGATCTTGTTGCCCATGTCCTTTTCGGCATCTTCTTCATCATGACAGGACAGGCAAGCGTCGCCGCGCTTGACCTCTGCCGCGGCATTCTTGTGGTCGTCGCTACGCACCCATTCATAGGTTGATTGACCGGGATAGAACAGCGGAACTTTGACTACGGGAATCTTGGGCCAGTTGATCTTGGCCGGGTCGGCGGCCAAGGCGGATCCTGCGGTCAGAGCGGCAAAGGCCAGGATAAATGCGCTTTTGTTCATGGTAATCCCCTTCAGTGAATAAGGTGTAACCAAGAACAAGCAAGGGCTATGCCATCATCAATTCCGCAGTTTTAGCGAGGTTTTCTGATTTCTGGATATAAAAATTCAATAGAATTGTCACTAATTAACGACAGCCGTCACTAATCGGTGACAAAACCCCAGCGCTTCATTCGCACATAAAGATTCTGGCGCGGAATCCCGCTTAAACGGGCCGCTTCGGAGATATTGCCGCCGGCCGCTTCGAGCAGGCGGCGCAAGTATTCCCGCTCGAACTCGGCACGGGCATCCTGGTAAGCGAGCGCCTGCGCCGGAGCAGCGCTGTCCGGGTGGCCGTCCTCGGGTCGGTGGTCGGTGGCCGGACTGAGATGGATGGCGTCGATGGCCCCGCCGGGCTGAAGCGCGACGACGCGTTCGATGCAATGTTGAAGCTCGCGCACGTTGCCCTGCCAGCGGCAGGCTTCCAGGGCGCGCACCGCTGCCGGTGTGAAGGGGCCGCATTCCTTGCCGAACTTGGTATTGTAGTGATCGAGAAAGTGGGCGGCCAGGCGGATGATGTCGCCCTCCCGCTCGCGCAGGGGCGGCAGGTGTACCGCCACCACGTTGATGCGATAGTACAGGTCCTCGCGGAAGCGTCCGGCCTTGACTTCGCCGGCGAGGGAGCGATTGGTGGCGCAGATCAGGCGGAAATCGGTGGTGCGCGGCTGGGTGCTGCCGATCCGGGTGAAGCTGTGATCCTGCAGCACGCGCAACAGGCTGCTCTGCAGCTTGGGGCTCATGTCGGCGATCTCGTCGAGGAACAGGTTGCCGCCATGAGCCTTCTCGAAATAGCCGGGATTCGCCTGGCTGGCGCCAGTAAAAGCGCCCTTCTCGTAGCCGAAGAGCAGGCTTTCCAGCAACGACTCCGGCAAACCTCCGCAGTTGACCTCGAGGTAGGGCTTGGAGGAACGCGTGCTCCAGGCGTGGATGAGCTTGGCGATGAGATCCTTGCCGGTGCCGCTCTCCCCCTCCAGCAGCACGGTGGTATCCAGGCCGGCGACTTGGCGGATCTGGCCCAGCAGCCGCTCCATGGCCGGCGACCGGCCAACGACATCCGGCGCACCCTCGGCCGCAAGGCGGGAGCGCAGGCTGTCGATTTCGCGATAGGCACGGTCCAGCTCGAGCGCCTTGCCGATCACCGCCTCCAGCGCCTCCAGGTCTTCGAACGGCTTGGTCAGGTAGTCGAACAGGCCTTCGCGCACCGCCGCCACCGCATCGCGCACGTCGGCGAAACCGGTGATCAGAATCGCCACCAGCTTCGGCCGTCGCGCCCGGAACTCGCGCAGCAGTTCGAGCCCGTTATCCCTGGGCAGACGCTGATCCATCAGCACCAGGTTGAAATCCACTGCGGCAAACAATTTCCGCGCTGCCGCCCCGTCCTCGGCCAGATGCACTTCGGCGGTCTTGCGCATCAGTTGCTCGATGAGCGTCCGGGTGTAGCGGTCGTCGTCGACGACCAGGATTTTAGGCACCATGTTCAAGCTGACCCGATTTGTTCTCTTCCGGTAACCAGATTGCAAATTTCGTGCCATCACCGGGTAGGTTGCTGGCGGTCACAGTCCCGCCGTGCAACAGCGCCACGTGCTGCACCACCGGCAAGCCCAGGCCGGTGCCGTCGCCGCGGGTGGTGAAAAAAGGCAGAAATATCTTGTCCATAACGTCCGGGTTTATGCCCTTGCCATGGTCGGTAACCGAGAGCTCCCAGCCTGGCGTGCCGCTGTCCGAGCTCACTGCTCGCTCGAGAGCAATGACGATTGCACCCTCGTCGACGCTTGCCTGGGCTGCGTTGAGCAGCAGGTTGAAGAGGGCGTGCCGGATCAGGATCGGATCGACGGTGAGGACGACCGGTTGCTCGGGCAGTCGAGTTTCTACCGGGCAGTGCCGGCTCTCGGTCTGACGAAACAGCAGAACGGTCTCTTCGATCACCTGTGCCATGGGGGTGGGCATGCTTTCGAAGCAGGAAACCTTGGAAAACCGGAGCATCGATTGAATAAAGGCGTGGCAGTCTTCGCCAGCACGGTGTATCTCCGTCAGCAGCGCGCGGGTTCGGGCCGGGTCATCGGCTTCACGGGCGGCCAGCTGGGCGAGGTTTACCACTCCGACCAGGGGATTGTTGAGCTGATGGGCGATCTCGCCGACCATCGTGCCCAGGGCGGAGAGCTTTTCAATTTGCAGGATACGTTGATGTTCGGTACCGAGGCGCAGAAGCTGGTGCTCGAGATCGTGCTGGCGCTGGTAATCGCGCTCTACCCGGTCGAGGGCGAAATAGAAAAGGCCCAACACACCGGCGCCGGCGAGCAGACTCAGCAAAGTCACCGCTATGACCGACCTCTGAAACGTCTTTTGCAGCGCCGTGATGTCGCGCATCACCACCAGTTCGCCGATATGGCGCCCTCCGGCATCGTCGAGCGACAACATGGCCAGATGCAATACGCGGTTGCCGTCCTCGAATACCTCGGCACCCCCGACGCGCAGGCTGGCGAGGACACTGTCGTTCAGGGCAGAGGGCACTTGCCCGGTGGTCTGCGCCACCGTCACATGGGAGCCAAAGCGATCCCAATTTCCTTGCCGGTTGAGCAGAGCCAAGCCGTGATGCCATTGTTGCGGCGACAGAAAATGCTTGTCCACCAGCACAATCAAGTCCACCGACAGGCTGTCGCGGATTTCCTCCACGAGATACTCGATCTCTTCGCCGATCTCGAGATAACCGAGGACGCTATCGCCCCGCTTCCATGGCGTCACCAGCCGCAACGTGAGCGTCCCCAGCGGTCCCAGCTCGAGCCCGTGCACGGCTTTCCCCTGGTCCCTCGCCTTGGCCATCGTCGCCCGGTTGATCAGATCGCCAAACTCGCCAGGACTATGCAGGCGCAGCACGTTGATCAGGTCGGGGCTATTGAAGTAGAGATGCGTGATGCGATGATCGGCGCGCAAGGTCTCGAACAGTGGCCCGGCTTCGCGTGTCAGCGCGGCGCGGTCGAGACTGGCGAACGCCGTCTCGATGGCGTGATTGTCCATCATGGTGCGCAACACGGCCTGCATCAGATTCGTATCCTTGCCGAGCTTCTGGTCGACCAGCTTTGCCACGGCAGCCACGCGTTCAGCAAGATCGCGGTCGCGAACCCGGACCTCCACGAAGTACGCCGTCGCCGCAAAAGCGCCCAGGATGAAGGTGAGCACGATCGCGAACGGCCAGATGAAGGCTGCCTTTACACGCCGGGGTTTTCTGCCAAGAGATGCTGATTTCACGCTCGAAAGTGTGCGCCTGTGTTCGGCGGGTTGCAACTGTCGATAGCCGAAGGCCGAATAATCCTGATTTCTGTGTTGACCCCACGAATCCGGCAAACAGGGCCGTGCCCTGACGCAACGGCCACGCTCCTCAGGCTAAATGGGGGTAGGAATTCGACGAAACGCAAACAGGCGCACTACTTGCCCGCGCCGCCGTTAACGGCAGGTTTCTGCTCGATCCTGGTTGGCGCCGGCTCTTTCTGCTTGGGCCTCGGGAATGGGGCGCTCTTGGGATAGCCGGCCTCGTCCAGCGCCGCGTTCCAGGCTCCAGGCGCGTACCCCTTCAGGCGGGTTACCGTGCCGACCGCCAGCACCGGCACTTCCAGGGCACCAATCAGCTTCTTCAGCTCCGCCTGGACTTCCGGCGTGCCGGCATCTTTTTCGTTGAACGGGACGCCGCGCTGGGTCAGATGTTCGCGCGCCTTGGTGCAGGCATCGCCGCACCCGGAATTGTACAAGGTAACCGGGAAATTCTTTGCTGCCAAGCGGGAAGCATAGGGTAGCTGGACGTCATCCGCCGGCGGTGTACCGAGGGTCTTTTCCTCGACTTTCCTGGCCGCGGAAGGCGGCGGGGGCTGTTCGGAATAATGCACCTTGCCATCAAGGTCCACCCACCGGTAAAGGGAGGCGGATTGCGCCGAATACACCGCGAACATGCAGA
>JAIOJM010000068.1 GCA_019911785.1 Sulfuricella sp.
ATGTTGTTCCTTTTTCAGTCTGGCATGATAAGGCAAATTTGATATAGAATGCCAAGTTATTTTTAGCACATTCATACAACGGTTTAAGGAGCGAGCAATGAAACAAGCCATGGTGATGGCAGCGGTTGTCGGGTTGATGGCTGCATCAGGGGTAAACGCGGAAACGGGTGCCAAGGCTGACCCGGCAAAGGCTCAGCAGATCGTTAATACAGTCTGCGTTGCATGCCATGGTGCGGATGGCAATAGCCCGGCTCCGGCCAATCCGAAGCTGGCATCCCAGCATCCCGATTACCTGAACAAGCAGCTGGCCAACTTCAAGTCGGGCGAGCGCAAGAGCGCCATCATGGCGGGCATGGCCGCCATGCTTTCGCCGGAAGACATGAAGAACGTGGCGGCCTATTTCGGCGGGCAAAAGCAGGCGCCGTCCGCCGCCAAGGACAAGGCGCTGGTGGCGCAGGGTGAAAAAATCTATCGGGGCGGGGTTGCCGCGATGGGCGTGCCGGCCTGTAGCGGCTGCCACGGCCCCGCCGGTTCCGGCATCCCGGCGATGTTTCCCCGCCTGGCCGGCCAGCATGGCGAATATATCGTTGCGGAGCTGACCCGGTTCCGCAACGGCGAGCGCGCCAACGACCCCGGCAAGATGATGCAGGCGGTCGCCATGAAAATGTCCGATCAGGACATGAAGGCGGTGGCGGAATATATTACCGGGCTGCACTAAAATCCGGTCGGAATCAGGCGGCAATATGAGAAAGGGTGGCGCAAGTCACCCTTTTTTGTCAGTTGAGAGTACCCATGCAAGCAATGCGCACACCGTTTTCCAGAGCCGTTTATGAGCTGTTGAGTTCAATGCGGTTCGCCATCAGCCTTCTGACTGTGCTGGCGATTGCCTCGGTCATCGGCACGGTGTTGAAGCAGAACGAGCCCTATTCGAATTACCTGATCGAGCTGGGGCCCTTCTGGTTCAAGGCCTTCTCGGCGCTGGGGCTGTACGACGTCTATCATGCCAGCTGGTTCCTCGGCATTCTGACCTTCCTGGTGCTTTCCGTCAGCGTCTGCATCTACCGGCAAACGCCGCGCATGCTGCATGAAATCCGCTCGTTCCGGGAACATGCCGCCGAATCCTCGCTGCGCGGCTTTGTCCACCAGGCCACATTTCCGGCGGCAATAGCGCCCGCCGCAATGCGCCAGCGCCTGACCGGGTATCTGTCCGGCCAGGGCTACCGTTTCAAGGTCGGGGGAGACGGCGCACAGTCCGTGCTGATCGCCGCCAAGGCCGGCAGCTACAATCGCCTGGGCTACATCCTGACCCACGGCGCCATCGTGATTATCTGCCTCGGCGGCCTGGTCGACGGAAATATCCCGCTCAAGGTACAGGAGCTGCTGGGCTACAAGAAAATCGAAACCCGCGATCTGCCGGTGGACCGGGTTCCCGCGCTCAGCCGCCTTTCCCCGGCCAACCTCTCCTTTCGCGGCAGCATTTCGATCCCGGAAGGGGGGGCGGCGGACGTTGTTTACCTGAATGTTGCGGACGGCTATCTGGTGCAGGATTTGCCCTTCCTCATCCGCCTCAAGAAATTCCGCATCGAACACTACGCGACCGGCCAGCCGAAATCCTTCGAAAGCGACATCGTCATTACCGACAGGGATACCGACAAGGCGTTCGAGGGCACCGTGTCGGTGAATCACCCCATCGTCTACAAGGGCGTTGCCATTTATCAGGCGAGCTTCGGCGATGGCGGCTCGAAACTTTCCATGAA
Source organism: Sulfuricella sp. (assembly GCA_019911785.1). The sequence continues at coordinate 1,758 of JAIOJM010000068.1, forward strand.
CGGCTGGAATCTGTTTGCGCCGGCAGCCACCCCCTTCCCCTTCAACGGGGTGGTGAGCCAGAGCTCCGGTCTTGCCAACGGCGAGGAGAAGTACTCCGTCGAAATCACCGAGTTCAAGGTGTTCAATGTCCAGGAAATCGGCGAAGAGCCGGTGGCCGAAGGGAAGCCGCAGGACTTCTGGCAGAATGCCACGCGCGTGCTCGGCGAGGCGGCCTCCTCGGCGCCCAGGAAGCGGGTGCACAACGTCGGCCCCAGCTACCAGTACAAAATCCGGGATGCCCAGGGCCAGGCACGGGAGTACCACAACTACATGCAGCCACTGGAGATCGATGGCGTCCGCTACCTGGTGAGCGGGGTGCGTAGCGCGCCCAACGAGCCGTTCCGTTACCTGCGCTTCCCGGTGGATGAAAATGACGGGGTCGAGGGGTATATGCGCTTGCGCGCCACGCTGTTCGACCCGGCGCTTTACCCGCAAATCGCGCGCCGGTTTACCGACGCGGCGATGCAGGGCGGAGCGGGCAGCGAGGCGTTGCGTGCGAAGCTGACGCAGAGCACGGTGAAAATAGTGGACCTGTTCGCCCATGGCGGTTTCGATGCGCTCGCCAAATTCATCGAGAGCTCGGTGGCGAAGCCCGAGCAGGAAAAGGCGGCCGCAACCTATCTGAAGGTGCTGGAACACAGCGTGCTCGAGGCCTATCAGATATCGCGCGAGCGGGCCGGGCTGAAACCCGCGCCGGTCAACGCGCAAACGCTGCAATTCGTGCGTGACAGCCTGAACGCGATCAATGACAGTTACGCCTATGGTGCGCCCGTCTACCTGCAACTGACCGGCTATGAGGAAGTGCAGGCCAGCGGCCTGCAACTGACCCGTTCGCCCGGCAAGAACATGGTCTACACCGGCTCGGTGCTGCTGATCCTGGGCATATTCGCGATGTTCTATATCCGGGAACGCCGCATCTGGCTGCTGGTCAAATCGGAGGATCAAGGGCAACCAGGCGAGGTGCTGTTTGCCATGTCGAGCAATCGCAAGACCCTGGATTTCGAGAATGAATTCAACCGGCACAAGCAAAACTTGGCCGAGCTGCTGAAAGGATAACGATGGAAGCAATACAAGGGGGTCATCGGCGCCCCGCTTTTTTCCGCGATCTGAGCGGGTTCGACTGGGTTTATGCCGCGGCCCTTGCGGCAGGCAGCGTTTATGCTTACAGCCTTTACGGCAGTGCCATGGACGCCTACGAGAAAGGCATCCTGTTCCTGACGGCCGCCTCGTTCATCGGCCTGGGCTGGTTCTGGAAGCCGATGCGCGTTCTGTTGCCCGTGGTCGCGGTGCTGTCCCTGTTCGGCATCAGCCAGTATCACGGCGAACTGGCCCGCGCCGGCCAGTCGTTCTGGCTGAAATACCTGTTCGCCAGCCAGTCCGCCATCATGTGGATGAGCGCGCTGTTCGTCATGGCCACGGCAGGCTACTGGCTCGGCCTGGTGATGCGCTCCGATTTTGCCAACCGTGTTTCCGCCGCCATTACCTGGAGCGCCACCGCGATGGGGTTGATCGGCCTGATGGTGCGCTGGTACGAGTCCTATTTGATCGGCGCCGATGTCGGCCACATCCCGCTCAGCAACCTGTATGAAGTGTTCATCCTGTTTTCCATCATCACCGCTCTGCTCTACCTGTACTATGAGCAGTATTACCGGAACCGCCAGCTCGGCGCTTTCGTGCTGCCGGTCATCAGTGCCGCCGTCGCTTTCCTGCTGTGGTACACCTTCGGCCGCGAAGCGCATCACATTCAGCCCTTGGTGCCGGCGCTGCAATCCTACTGGATGAAAATTCACGTGCCCGCCAATTTCGTCGGCTACGGGGCCTTCGCCCTGGCCGCCATGGTTGGGGTGGCTTACCTGCTCGTGAACAAAGGCCTGCTGGCGAGCCGCCTGCCGGCGCTGGAAGTGCTGGATGACGTGATGTACAAGGCGATCGCGATCGGCTTCGCTTTCTTCACCATCGCAACCATCCTCGGCGCGATGTGGGCGGCGGAAGCCTGGGGCGGCTACTGGTCGTGGGACCCGAAGGAAACCTGGGCGCTGATCGTCTGGCTGAACTATGCGGCCTGGCTTCACATGCGGCTGGTGAAAGGCTTGCGCGGCGCGCTGCTGGCGTGGTGGGCGGTGGTGGGGCTGCTGGTCACGGCGTTTGCTTTTGTCGGCGTAAACATGTTCCTTTCCGGCCTGCATTCCTATGGAACATTATAGGAACCCAAAGCAACCTGGTTGACATATATCGGCATGCTTTGCCCATACGCACGTTAAAATACATGCATTGAGTCTACCTGTTTTATCGTTTGCCTTGGAAATCAAGCAAACCGCGAATATGTGGCAGGCCGGAGTGTCATGTATCAAGGAGACGAAGCGTGAAACAATTCGTGGTGATGACAGCAGTGCTGGCGGGAGTGACCGCCTCCAGCACCGCGGCAGCGGCGCCCCCCAAGGGTGACCCGGAAAAGGGCGGGCAGATTGCCTCCCAGGTTTGCCTTGTCTGCCACGGCGTCGATGGTAACGGCACCGAGCCGACCAACCCGGAATTTCCCAAGCTGGCGGGCAAGCAGCCCGAGTACCTCCTCAAGCAGCTCAAGGATTTCAAGGCGGGAAAGCGCAAAAACGAGATCATGGCCGGGATGGCGGCTAACCTGACGCCCGATGACATGGCCAACCTTTCCCTCTATTATGCAGGCCAGAAAGCCAAGCCCGGCATGGTCAAGAACCCTGCCCTGCTGGCCCATGGGAAAAAGATTTACCTGGACGGCAACCCGGATGCCGGCGTGCCGGCCTGTGCCGGCTGCCATGAGGCGGATGCCTCCGGGTATGGCTTTTTTCCCCACCTCGCCGGACAGCATACCGAATATACTTTCTTGCAGCTGAAGCGTTTCAATACCGGCGAGCGCGATAACGACAAGGGGCTGGCGATGCAGTCCGTCACGGCTAAAATGACGGAGCAGGAAATGCGGTCCGTGGCGGAATATCTTGCGGGCGCCCAATTAAAATGAGCGGGATATGATCCGCTATGGGCTTACCCTGCATGCCCTCTGGGTCGCATACCCTCGGCAAACCACCCGAGGACAAGGGACAAGAGCCCATGCTGAATCGTATACAAGGAAACCGATAATGAAAAAACTTTGCTTACTGGCACTGGCATTGACTTTGGCACAGACCGTTCCCGCCTTGGCCGGGGCGCCCCAGCAGCCCAAGGCACCGGGGATCGAATCCAAGGACTATGTCTGGAACGAACCGGCCGGCGAAAAGGCCGAAATTCTCAAATTGAGGGGCGATGCCGAACGCGGCCGCAATGCCTACCGCGTTTGCCAGGGCTGCCACAAGCCGAACGGCGCC
>JAIOJM010000069.1 GCA_019911785.1 Sulfuricella sp.
GCCTTGGAGCACACCATCATGGTGGCGCGCGCGCGGTGCGACCAGGCCACTTCCTTGTATTTGGCATCGCCGGAGATGCAGGACAGGACTCGGATGCCGAGTTTGTCGAACAGCGGCTTCACCTGCCACAGCTCGCCGGCCAGGTTGTATTCGCCGATGATGTTGATGTCGTAAGGCGTGGTGTATTCCGGCTCCATGGTGCCGATGACGTGATCCAACAGCGCTTCGCCGGCCAGCTTGTTGCCCAGGTTCTTGTTGCCAACAAAGCCGGGCGCGTCGATGGGAATCACCGGCTTGCCGAACTTCTGGCTGGCGGCCTTGCATACCGCCTCGATGTCGTCACCTATCAGCGCGGTGACGCAGGTCTGGTAGACGAACACCGCCGGTGGGTCGTATTTCTCGATCACTTCCCGGATCGCTTTGTACAGCCGCTTCTCGCCGCCGTAGATTACGTCCAGCTCGCTGACGTCGGTGGTGAATCCGGTCCGATACAGCCTGGAGCCGGAAGATTTGGCGCCGCGGTTGTCCCAGGAATTGCCTTCGCACGCAATCGGGCCATGCACCAAGTGCGCCACGTCGGTGATGGGTTGCAGCGCGATCTTGGCGCCGTCGAAAGCACAGCCGCCGGCAGCCGCGCCCGGCACCAGTTGCTTGGTGCAACCCTTCTTGCGTTCTTTTTCCGACTTGCCCTGGTTCTTGCCGCAAGCCGGTTCGTCGAACACTTCCTGGATTTTGCTGGACAATGCGCTCATGGAGTTCTCCTGGCTCATGTGATTCTAAAAATCCGGGCTAAAAAGCCACCAGAATATCTTCATCCTTGACCTGGTACTGGCAGGCCAATCGCCAGAGGGGTGGCATGTCTTTCAATACGTCCGAGTCATGCCTCGTTAACATTGCTTTATTCAATTTCTATTTCAATAGTGAAACAAAGCCACTGTAGGAGCGACCTCCAGGTCGCGATATTCGCTGGATCGCGACCTGGAGGTCGCTCCTACAAATTCACCTTTTATTTGGAAATGGAATTAGCACCGAACCAGAATATCCTCGTCCCGCACGATGTATTGGCACGCCAGGCGCCAGGGCGGGGGCAGGTCGTTCAATTCGCAGGCTTCTATCTGCTCCTGGGTGATTTTTCCCGCCAGACGCAGGACGGTTTTTTCTTTTTCCGTGAGGTGCATGCCCATCGGCTGTTTGTTGGCGAGTACCGTCACCTGGATGGCGCAAGAGCCGCACTCACCGTTTTCGCACTCGAAATCCACCGGGATCTTGTGTTCCTTCGCCACGCTGAGCAACGTGCGGCAGTCGCCGGCCGTTGCATAGAAGGTCTGGTCCTTCTTCATCTTCGGCGAAGTAAAAGTGACATTGGACATAATTAAGTTCCTTCCAAATTCCGGCGGCCGCATGGCCGCCGGACGCTGTTAACGAATGATGTCGAAACTGAAATCGTTCTTCGACGGAATGTTGGTGGTCCGGTCCATCTCGTCGAAAATCTTGTCCAGAATCCAGACCAGCACATTCAGGCTGCCCTGGTAGCCCCACACCGGATAGCGGTGGTAGTGGTGGCGATCGAACACCGGGAAGCCGATGCGGATCAGCGGTATGCTAGTGTCGCGCTCCAGATACTTGCCGTAGGTGTTGCCGATCAGAAAGTCCACCGGCTCGGTAAACAGCAGCGAACGCATGTGCCACAGATCCTTGCCGGCATAGGCATGGCAGTTCTTGCCGAAGGGCGAACTGGCAAGCAGCGCATTGACTTTCTCTTCCCATTCCTTGCCGCCGTTGGTGGAAAGAACGTGCACCGGCTCGGCGCCCAACTCCAGCAGGAAAGCGGTGAGTCCGAGGGTCAGATCGGGATCGCCGTAAATGGCGAACTTCTTGCCGTGGATGTGCGCGCTGGAGTCGGCGATGGCATCCACCAGGCGGCCACGCTCTTTTTCCAGTTCCAGCGGGATGGTTTTGCCGGTGATGCGCGCAACTTCCATCAGGAACTTGTCCGTCGCCGCCACGCCAACCGGGTGGTTGAACGAAGCAACTTCATGCCCGTGGTTGGCGGCGAAGGCCAGGGTCTTTTCCGTGGAGAATTCCTGCATGGAAATCGTGGCCTTGGCGTTCAGCGCAGCCTTGGTGTCTTCCAGGGTGGTGCCGCCGTCGTACATGCGGAATTCGCCGTCCGCCGGGGTGTCCCATACGTCGCTGTTGTCGGACAGAATGGTATAGTCCACGCCCATCAGACCCAACATACGCTTCACTTCGCGCAGATTGCCCACGGTGTAGCCGTCGAAGCCGCCGATGAAGTTGATCTTGTCAGTCGCGGTGCGTTCCTTGCCTTCCCAGAAGTGGGTCAATATTCCCCGCATGGTATTGTCGTAGCCGGTAACATGGCTGCCGACGAAGGCCGGGGTATGGGCGTGAGGCACGTCGAAATCTTCCGGCACGCTGCCCTTGAGTTTCGCGGTAGCGATAAAACCCTTCAAGTCGTCGCCGATCACCTCCGCCATGCAGGTGGTGGAAACGGCAATCATCTTGGGCTTGTACATGGCGTAAGCATTGGCCAGCCCGTCGATCATGTTGTTGAGGCCGCCGAACACCGCCGCATCCTCGGTCATGGATGAGGACACGCAGGACGCAGGCTCCTTGAAGTGGCGGCTGAAGTGGCTGCGATAGTAGGCCACGCAACCCTGGGAACCATGTACGAAAGGCAGCGTACCCTCGAATCCGACTGCGGCGAACACCGCACCCAGAGGCTGGCAAGCCTTGGCAGGGTTGACGGTAAGGGCTTCGCGGGAAAAATTCTTCTCGCGGTAATCCCAACTCTTGGTCCAGTCGCGGATCTCAGCCACCATTTCAACAGGATGACCGTTCTCGAAACTCTTCTTGTTTTCCAGCATCTCGACATATTCCGGCTCCCGGAACAGGTCGAAATGGTCTAGTACGTTTTCAGCATTCTGGCTCATTTTGAATCTCCTTCATGTGTAGGTTTGGTGGTGGATTCGCTAAGCCAACCCACCCTACATAGTTACTTCCAAGGTGCCTTGGTCAGGCTCCATATCGGATTGTTGATCGCCATGTCCATGTCGCGGGCAAAAATGCCGAAACCGTCGTAGCCGTGGTATGGACCCGAATAATCCCAGGAGTGCATCTGGCGGAAAGGCACGCCCATCTTCTGGAACACGTATTTTTCCTTGATCCCGGAACCGACCAGGTCGGGCTGGATTTTCTCCACGAACTTCTCGAACTCGAAGCCGGTGACGTCGTCGTAAATCAGGGTGCCATCCTTGACGTAGTGCGTGGTGCGCTCGTAGTCGTCGTTGTGGCCGAACTCGTAGCCGGTTCCGACCACGTTCATGCCCAGATCCTCATAGGCGCCGATGACGTGGCGGGGACGCAAGCCGCCCACGAACAGCATCACCGTCTTGCCTTCCAGGCGCGGCTTGTACTTGGCAATCACCGCATCGGTCAGAGCCTTGTACTTGGCGATGACGCGCTCGGCGCCTTCCTTGATCTTGTCGTCGAAATGGCTGGCGATTTCGCGCAAGCTGGCTTCGATCTTGGACGGCCCGAAGAAATTGTATTCCACCCAGGGGATGCCGTATTTCTCTTCCATGTGGCGCGAAATGTAGTTCATCGAGCGGTAGCAGTGCAGCACGTTGAGCTTGGCCTTGGGCGTGTTCTCCAGCTCCGCGATGCTGCCGTCGCCGGACCACTGGGCGATCACGCGCAGACCCATTTCTTCGAGCAGGATGCGCGATGACCAGGCATCGCCGCCGATGTTGTAGTCGCCGATGATAGCCACGTCATAAGGCGTGCTCTGGAACGCCCTGGCCGGGTCCAGCTTGTCGAACACGAAATCGCGGATGGCGTCGTTGGCGATGTGGTGGCCGAGCGACTGGGACACGCCGCGGAAACCCTCGCAACGCACCGGCACGATGGTCTTGCCGCCGTATTCCTTGGATTTTTTCTTGGACACCGCCTCGATGTCGTCGCCGATCAGGCCGATGGGGCACTCGGACTGGACCGTGATGCCCTTGTTCAGCGGGAACAGCACCTGGATCTCGTCCATGATTTTTTCCAGCTTCTTGTCGCCGCCGAAAACGATGTCCTTCTCCTGAAAGTCGGAGGTGAACTGCATGGTGACGAAGCTATCGATGCCGGTGGTGCCGATGTAGTAGTTGCGCCGTGCGCCCCAGGAATACTGGCCGCAGCCGACCGGGCCGTGGCTGATGTGGATCATGTCCTTGA